>NZ_JBHWBW010000049.1:3479-27789 GCF_042735675.1 Kitasatospora sp. NPDC059571 | reverse complement strand
CCCCCCCCCCCGCGCCGGGCCCCCCCCCCCCGCCGGGCCCGGCCGCGCGGGGGGTGGGGGCCGGCCGGACAGGCCGCGCGGCGGGCCAGCAGCAGCCGGGAGCGGGTGAACAGCATCGCCAGTGCGACCGCGACCAGCGGCAGCACCACCAGCGTGAGGCCGAGGTCCAGCCACGGGAAGACGATCACCGCCGGGCGTTCGATGCCCATCGGGTCGGAGGACGCCGCCGCCTCCAGCTTGCGCAGCGCCACCGCCGGGACGACGCCGCAGACGGTGCCGAGCACGGTGCCCATCGCGGCGATCACCCCGCACTGGAAGCCCGACAGCCGGCGGCGGATCCCGCCGGTCGCGCCGACCGCGGCCAGGGTGGCCAGGTCGCGCTGGGAGTCGGCGGCGGCCAGGCCGGTGGCGATGCCGGCCGCGCCGAGCGCGACCAGGGCGGCGAAGCCGGTCAGGGCCAGCCCGGTCAGCGTCTGCTGCGAGACGTAGCCGCGCTCGACCCGGATGCCGGCGCCGTCGGAGACCCGGCCGACCGCCGCGTTCGCCCGCTGCTCGGACGAGGAGGACGGCGCCGTGTCCGGCAGCCAGACGCTCCCGGCGGGGCCGGTGGCCAGCCCGAGCCGCTGCGCGGTCTGCGGGCTCACCACGGCCTCCGCTCCCGGCACGGGCGCGGTGACCACCACGGCGTCGAGGGAGAGGTGGCGGACCACCGGCCTGGACGGCTCGGCGGCGCCCGGCTCCGACCGGACGGGCTCGGTGACGTCCAGGGTGATCCGGCCGTCCTTGACGTAGACCGGGTCGAACACGACCGCCTTGCCGGCCGTCAGCGCCTGCCCGCCGGCCGGGTCGGTGACGCCGAAGAGGTTGTGCAGCAGGGTGGCGTCACCGGCCGGGACGCTGCCGCCCGCACCGCTGTAGACCACGTGCTGCTCGCGGATCCGGCGGCAGCGCGGGTCGTCCCGCAGGAGCTGGTCGAAGAGCGCCTGGTCGGCGCGGACGGTGTCCGCGTTGTCCTCGTCGGTGGCGGGGCAGCGCCGGTCCTTGGGGACGGAGACCGAGACCCAGCCGCAGTCGCCGTCGGAGCAGACGGCCTTGCCGTGGAGCTCCAGGACGTCCGCCCGGGCGCCGAGGCCGGGCATCGCGTGCTCGACGGCGGCGCGCAACTGCGGCAGGTCGTCGGCGCGGACGCTCGGGCCGTACCCGGGCGAGAGGACGACCGCGCCCGCGGGGGCGGAGGCGGCGTAGTTGCGGCGCTGTTCGGCGTCGGAGCTGGCGGTGTAGATGCCGACCGCGACCGAGCCGGCCACGGCGGCCATCACGGCGGCCACCGCCGGGGCGGTGCGGCCGCGGTGGCGCACCGCGTCGCGCAGCGCGAGGCGGGGGCTGAGCGGCAGGTGGCGGCCGAGCCGGCCGAACAGGCCGACCAGCATCGGGGTGCAGGCGACCATGCCGAGTTCGGCGAGCGCCGAGCCGCCGGCCACGCCCGCGGTGCGGCCGGTCGTCCCGGTCGCGGTGCCGAGCAGGGCCAGCGCGGTGCCGGCGGCGACCATCACCAGGCCGACCACGGCGAGGCGGCGGCTGGGGGGCTTGACCGAGCCGCGGCCGGTGAGCGCCTCCACGACGTCCTGCCGGGCGGCCTGCACGGCCGGGACGACGGCCGCGAGCAGGCCGGTGACCAGGCCGATCACGGCGACGCCGAGCAGGTCGAGGGGCTGCAGGTCGAGGTGGCCGAAGCGGCTGCCGGCGGCCTGCTCGGCCCACGGTTCGAGCACGGCCACCAGCACGACCGCCAGCAGCACGCCGACCACCGCGCCGGCCACGCCGAGCACCATGCCGCCGCCGAGCACCACGGCCCGGATGTGCGAGCGGTCGCCGCCGCCGGCCGCGAGCAGGCCGAGCTGGCGCCGGGAGCGGCGGGCGCCGACCGCGAACGCCGGGCCGGCGAGCAGCACGATCTCCAGCAGCGCCATGCCGATCACGGTGCCGACCACGACCAGTCCGGTCTTGTCGATCGAGCCGTAGCGGTCGATGCCCACGTAGTACGGGACCTGGGCGCGCGGCGGCGGGTCGAGCAGCACGGCCTTGGCGGTGAGGGCGAGGCCGTAGCGGTTGAACTCCTGCACCTTCGCCCAGTCGAGGGCGGCGCCCTGCGGCAGGCGGACCAGCCAGGAGCCGGCGGACGGGGCGGACGCCGCGCCCTGCCCGGCGGTCCGGGCCAGCGGTGCGGCGATCTCGCCGGGGCGGCCGATCAGGGTGCCCGTGCGCAGGTCGCCGGGGAACTCGGCGACCGCGGTGATGGTGAACGGGGTCGTCTCCAGGCCGCGCAGCACCGTGGTGTCGCCGACGTGCAGCTTGGCCTGGTCGAGGAAGGCGCGGGTGGCGGCGGCCTCGTGCGGGGCGCTCGGGGCGCGCCCGGAGACGATGTCGAGCTTGCCGTGCCAGATCGGGTCGGTGAGGTCGGCCTCGGCGGTCTCGACGCCGAGCCGGCCGTCCCGGGTGGTGGCGGAGGACCGCGGTCCGCGGACGTAGGGCACCAGTCGGCTGCCGGCGGGCAGGAGTTCGGCGGCCAGTGCGGCCGGCTCGGTGGCCAGGCTGCGCCGCTGCTCGGCACTCTGCGGCTCGCCGGGGCGGGGCGTGACGGTGTAGGCGCCGTCCTCGGCGTCGGGCGCCTGGACGACGGTCATGCCGCGGTCCATGGCGGTGAGCAGGGCGTCGGCGCCGCCCATGGCGCGGACCACCTGCTCGCGCGGGTCGAGTTCGGCGCTGCGGTAGACCACGTCGGCGCCGGCAACGCCGAGCACCGGGAGGGCGATCATGGCGAGGACGAGGGCGCTGCGGCCCTTGGCGCGCAGGGCGTCGCGGCGGGCTATCCGCAGGGCGGCCCGCCAGGCTCGGAGGTTCACTCGCCGGGCCCCTTCACGCTGTTGGTGGCCGCGGTGACCAGCAGGCTGGCGGCGTCGCGGCTGACGCTCTGGTCGACCACGCGGCCGTCGCGCAGGAAGACCACGCGGTCGGCCCAGGCGGCGTGCCGGGCCTCGTGGGTGACCATCATGGCGGCGGCGCCGGCGTCGCAGCGGGCCCGCAGCACGGCGAGGACGGCCTCGCCGGTGGTGGAGTCGAGGGCGCCGGTGGGCTCGTCGGCGAGGACGAGCCGGCGGTCGCCGATGAGCGCGCGGGCGATGGCGACGCGCTGCTGCTGGCCGCCGGACATGTCGTCGGGGAAGCGGTCGGCGAGCTCGGCGATGCCGAGCTCCTCCAGTGCGGTGATCGCCTCGCGGCGGGCGGCCCGGCCGGAGACGCCGTCCAGCTCGCGCGGCAGGGCGATGTTCTCGGCGGCGGTGAGCGCCGGGATGAGGTTGTAGTCCTGGAAGACGTAGCCCACCGCGCGCCGGCGGACCCGTGCCTGCTCCTTGCGGGAGATCTCGCCGAGGACGGTGCCCTCGATCAGCACCCGTCCGGTGGTCGGGGTGTCCAGGCCGCCGGCGAGGGTCAGCAGGGTGGACTTGCCGGAGCCGGACGGGCCCATCACGGCGACGAGTTCGCCCGGGAAGACGGCGAGGTCGACGTCGCGCAGCGCGTGCACCTCGGCGGCGCCGTGGCCGTGCACGCGGCCGACCCGGTCCAGATGGAGAACGGGCTCGGCGGACCGTCCTTCGGTGGTGGTGGTCATGGTTCCCCCTGCGGTGGCTCGGTGGGTCAGATGCGGGTGCGGCGGCGGCCGGCCGGCCGGTCCGCGGCGGTCGCCGGCGCCGGCGCGGGTGCGGGCCGCGCGGCGTGCTGGGCGAGGCGGGTCTCGCAGTGGTCCAGCCAGCGGATCTCCGCCTCGGTCTGGAAGATCAGCTGCTCCAGGACGAGCAGCCAGGCGAGGTCGCCGGACGCCTCGTCGGCGGTCAGGGCCTGCGCCTTGAGCCGGGTGTAGTCCTGGAGGGCCTTCATGCTGTGCCGGCGCTGGGACTGCACCACGGCCGGCACGTCGACGCCGGGCACGGTGACCGCCATCGCCAGCTTGATCGCGAGCTCGTCGCGGGGCGGGTTGGTCCGCGGCACCGGGGTGTCGAACCACTGGCGCAGTTCTGCGCGTCCTGCTTCGGTGACGGCGTAGAAGAGGTGGCCCTCGCCGTCCTCGCCGGCCGGCTCGACCAGTCCGTCGCGCTCCAGTCGGCCGAGCGTGGTGTAGACCTGGCCGACGTTGAGCGGCCAGGTGGCGCCGGTGCGGGCCTCGAACTCGGCGCGCAACTGGTAGCCGTACCGGGGGCCCTGGTCGAGCAGGGCGAGGAGACCGTGGCGGATCGACATACCGAGTATGTATACCCGGTATGCCCGAACGGCTCAAGCCCGGCAGCCGGTACGGTCGGGGTGTGAGCCAGCTGCGCATCGCCACCTTCAACCTGCTGCACGGTCAGCCGCTCGCCGCCGACGGCGCCCCGCTGCCCTACCCGCCCGAGGCCGGCGGCCCGCTCGGCGACGCGGTCGCGGCACTGGACGCGGACGTGCTGGCGCTCCAGGAGGTCGACCGCCACCAGGAGCGGTCCGGGCTGGTCGACCAGGCCGCGGTGGCCGCCAAGGCGATGGGCGCCGCGGACTGGCGGTTCGCCGCCGCGCTGCACGGCCGCCCGGCCCCGTCGGCCGGCTGGCTGCCCGACCCGGGCGTCACCGGACTGCAGGTCTACGGCCCGGCCGAGGTGGACACCGCCACCGGCCGGCCGTCGTACGGCACCGCGCTGCTCACCAGGCTGCCCGTGCGGCACTGGCGGGCCCGGCGGTTCGCGCCCGCCCCGTTCGGGCTGCCGCTGCGGGTGGCCGGGCGGCGCGGGCTGACCGCCGTCCCGGACGAGCCGCGGGCCGCGCTGGCCGCCGTTCTGGAGGGCGCGCACGGGCCGTTCACGGTGGTCGCCACCCACCTGTCGTTCGTGCCCGGCTGGAACGTCGCCCAGCTCGCCGCGATCCGCCGGTGGATCGCCGACCTGCCGCAGCCCTACCTGGTGCTCGGCGACTTCAACCTGATCGGCGCGGTCCCCCGCACGGTGCTCGGCGGCGCAGCCGCGATCGAGCGCACCACCTCGCGCGAGCGGGTCCGCGAGCTGCGTGCCGCCCGCCGCACCCGGATCGCGCAGGGCGGGCCGCGCCGGCGCCGGGTGCGCGAGCCGCGGCCCCGCCTCCAGGGCTGGTACGACCTGGCCCGCACCCCGACCTACCCCTCGCACCGCCCGGCCGTGCAGTTCGACCACGTGCTGGCGGTCGGCGTGCCGCGGACGGCCGTCGGCTCGGCGACCACGCTGCGCACCGGCGTCTCCGACCACCGCCCCCTGCTGGTGGAGGTCGACCTCTGAGGGCCGCTCAGGGCCCTAACCCTTCGCCAGCATCGGGCGGCCACCCTGCACCGGCAGCTGCGGGCCGACCGGCTCGTACTGGAGCAGCAGCATCGCGGCGTCGTCGCCCAGCTTGTGGCCGACGTGCCGCACCACGTCCTGGTGCAGGCTGCGCAGCACGTCGACCGGACAGCCCGCCGCGCAGTGCGGCAGCCGCTCGACCAGCGGGTAGAAGGCGCCGCGGTCGTCCCGGGCCTCGATCACCCCGTCGGTGTAGAGCAGCACCCGGTCACCGGGGCGCAGCGGCAGCCGCTGCACCGGCGGCCGGACGTCGCCCGGGTCGAGCACGCCGAGCGGCGGCACCGGCTCGGCGGGCTCCAGCAGCGCGACCGGCTCCTCGGCCCGCAGCAGGACGGGCGGCGGGTGGCCGCAGTTGACGATCTCCGCGGTGCCGTCCGAGCGCAGCCCGATCAGCACCAGGGTGACGAACTCCTCCTCGATGCCGGGGTGGTCGTTCTCGTGCAGCGCGCGGTCCAGGCTGACGGCCAGCCAGCCGGCCACCCGGTCCAGCGCGGCCTCCTGGTGCGCCGCCTCACGGAAGGCGCCGAGCACCGCGGCGGCGGTCTCCACCGCGGCCAGGCCCTTGCCGCGGACGTCGCCGACCACCGCGCGGACCCCGTGCCGGGTGTTGACCACCTCGTAGAGGTCGCCGCCGATCGAGGCGTGCGCGTGGGCGGCCGCGTAGTGCACCGCGGCACGGACGCTGCCGACCCGGTCGGGGACGGGGCGCAGCAGCACCCGGCGGGCGATCTCGGCCACCAGCTGCGCCTCCGCCAGCGCCCGCTCCTGGCGCAGCCTCAGGGTGGTCGAGACCCAGCCGATCCCGGCGACCAGGGCGATCGCGAAGACGGTGGCGCTGTGCACGGACTCGCCGAGCACGTCGTTGTAGGCGGCCATCAGGAAGGCCGCGAGCTCGGTCAGCAGCCCGATGAGCAGCGGGTACCACGTCCGCCGGCTCACCACGGCGGCCAGGGCGGGGACGGCGGTGAGCGCGGGCTCGACCGTCACCTCGGTCTTGCTGAACCAGTCCAGCCCGACCACCAGGGCCATGCCGATGAACGGCAGGGCCAGTGCGGTCCTCGGCCAGGTGCCGGTCACCGTACCTGGAACAGCCCCCGGGGTCGGCCCCGCGAGCCGGTCTCTGATCCATCCGGTCGCGCTCAACTTCGCTCTCTCCAGCAGAAGATGGCCGGTGCCTACGACACCTGCGGTGATGACGGAACGTCAGGGGGCAGCGCCCCTGCAGGCGGCCGGAGAACGGGGGTGACCGGTTACCGACCCCACAATAGGCGCGAAACGTGCACAGTGCACAGGTTTCGCACGATCCCGTGACGGCTTGGATGCTCTGAGTGACTCATTAGTCACTATTCCCGATCAGGAGCCTGGTCAACTCTTTTCGGTCAGGAAGTCCTGACGGTCTCTCGACCCGGCCGCTGCGCACGTACAGGAACGCCGCACTGACCTGCTCCGGCGGCACACCCATCCGTTCCGCCCAGGCCAGCCGGTAGATGGCCAGTTGCAGCGGGTCCGCGGTCTCCTCCCGGTGGGTCTTCCAGTCGACCACCTCGTAGCGCCACGGCCGCGGTGACCCTGCGCCACCATCACGCTCCCGGTAGACCGCGTCGATCCGGCCGCGCACCACCCGCCCCGCCAGCAGCAGCTGGAACGGCGCCTCGACGCGGTACGGGGTGCGGCCGGCGTACGGGCTGCGCAGGAAGGCCTCCTTCAGTCGGGCGAGGTCCCGCTCGTCCTCGATGCCGTCGTCGTCCGCGCCCGGCAGCGCGTGCGGCTCCAGCAGCAGCAGCTCCTCGACCTCGAAGTGCGCCTGCACCCAGGCGTGGAACCGGGTGCCGCGGCGGGCGGCCGGCTGCGGCGGCCGGGGCATCGGCCGGGCGAGGTCCCGGGCGAACCCGTCCGGGTCGGCGGCCAGCCGCATCAGCTGCGAGGCGGAGAGCGACGCCGGCAGCGGCACGTCCCGCACCGAGCGGCGGGCGCGCTCCAGCTCGCCCAGCAGGGCGCCCAGGTCGCGGTCCCAGGAGGCCACCAGCCGGGCGTCCTCGGGAGCCATCGGCTCGGGGCCGGCCGCGGGCGCGCCGGACAGCCGGCCCAGCACCACCTCGGCCACCCGGCGGCGCGCGCCCTGCGCGGCGCCGTCCAGCGGCAGCGGCCAGGGCGTCTCCACGGTGCGGGCCAGGCCCGGGTTCTCCGCGTCGGCGGCCGGCTCCTCGGCCCACACCTCCACCTCGCCGTTGCCCGGCAGCGCGCAGTGCTCCTGCAGCTCGGTCAGGAAGGCGGACGGGCCGCGGCGGCGCTTCTGGCTCGGCCCCCACCAGTGGCCGGAGGCCAGCAGCAGCGACCTCGGCCGGGTGAACGCCACGTAGCCGAGCCGCAGCTCCTCGACCGCCGCGTGCGCTGCCATCTCCTTCTTGAACAGCCCCATGCCCTTGGCCGTCCACGGCGGCTCGGCGGGCAGCGTGGCCGCGTCGCCGCGCAGCGCGTGCGGCAGCACCCGGCGGGTGCTCGTCCAGCGCTCGCGGCCCTGGCCGCTCGGGAAGCCGCCCCTCACCAGGCCGGGGACGGCGACCACGTCCCACTCCAGGCCCTTCGACTTGTGGGCGGTCAGCACCTTCACGGTGTCCTCGCCGCCGGGCAGCCCGGCGTCCAGGCCCCGCTCGTACTCCTGCGCGGCCCGCAGGAAGCCGAGGAAGGCCGCCAGCCCCGGGTCGCCGTCCAGGTCGGCGAAGCCCGCCGCCACGTCCAGGAAGCCGTGCAGCGTCTCCCGGCGGCGGGCCGCCAGCGCGGTCGGTGACGCCGAGAGCTCGACCTCCAGGCCGGTCACCGCCAGCACCCGGTGCAGCACGTCCATCAGCGGCTCGGCCAGCGCCCGGCGCAGCTCGCGGACCTCCCGGGCGAGCCGGGCGAAGCGCACCCGGGCCTGCGGGGAGAACGCCAGCTCGTCGGGCTGCTCGGCGTCCAGGAAGGTCTCCAGCGCATCGGCCAGCGAGACCACCTCGGTGGGGTCGGTGCCGGCCACCGCGGCGGCCAGCGGATCGCCCGCCGGCCGCTCGGTGCGGACGAGGTCGGCCGCCCGGCGGCCCAGCAGCGCCAGGTCCCGCGGGCCGATCCGCCAGCGCGGGCCGATCAGCAGCCGGACCAGCGCGGCGTTCGCGGTCGGGTCCTGCAGCACCTCGCAGACCGCCACCAGGTCGGCCACCTCGGGCAGCTGGAGCAGCCCGCCGAGGCCGACGACCTCGACCGGCACCTGACGGGCCACCAGGGCGGCGTGCACGTCGGGGAAGGCGGCGCCGCCCCGGCAGAGCACCGCGATCCGGCCGGGCGCGGTGCCGGTGCGGACCAGGTGCGCGATCCGGTCGGCCAGCCAGTCGATCTCCTGGTCGTGGGTCTCCAGCAGCGCGCAGCGCACGAAGCCGTCCTGCTCGGCGCCGGGCGCGGGGCGCAGCGCCTCCACGCCCTCGTGCATCGCCCGCAGGTCGGCGGCCAGGTGGTTGGCGAAGGCCAGCAGCCGGCCGCCGCTGCGGCGGTTCTCGCTGAGCGCGTGCCGGGCCGCCGGGCCGCCGTCCGCCCGCGGGAAGTGCACCGGGAAGTCGTCGAGGTTGGCGACCGAGGCCCCGCGCCACCCGTAGATCGCCTGGCAGGGGTCGCCGACCGCGGTCACCGGGTGGCCGCCGACGCCGAACAGCCCGGCCAGCATCAGCCGCTGGGCGACCGAGGTGTCCTGGTACTCGTCGAGCAGCACGACCTTGAACTGCTCGCGCAGCAGCCGGCCGACCTCCGGCCGCTGCTGGGCGAGGCGGGCCGAGGCGGCGATCTGGTCGCCGAAGTCCATCAGGCCGCCGGCCTGCTTGCGGCGGCGGTACTCCTCCACCAGGTGCAGCAGCTCCTGGCGGGCCCGGGCGGCCTTCGGCACCGCCCGCAGGTCGTCGTTGCCGAGCCTCACCGCGGCGAGCCGGTCGAGCAGGTCGGTGTCGAAGGCCCGCAGGCCGTCCGGCTCGACCAGGTGCTCGGCGAGCTCGGAGTCCAGCGCGATCAGGTCGGCGACCAGCGCCGAGAAGGTGCCGGTGAGCGCGGGGAACGGGCCGCGGGCCGAGCGGAGCACCTTGGCGGCCAGCTGGAAGCGGGTCGCATCGGCGAGCAGCCGCACGTCCGGCTCGATGCCCAGGCGCAGGCCGTGCTCCTTCAGCAGCCGGCCGGCGAAGGCGTGGTACGTCGAGATCTCGGGCTCGCCGAGGACGTCGACGTCGTCCGGGCCCAGCACCCGGGCGCGCAGCAGGGCGGTGCGCACGCGCTCGGCGAGCTCGCCGGCCGCCTTGTTGGTGAAGGTCAGGCCCAGCACCTGCTCGGGCTGCACGGCGCCGGAGCCGACCAGCCAGACCACCCGCGCGGCCATCACCGTCGTCTTGCCGGAGCCGGCGCCGGCCACGATCACGGCGGGCTCCAGGGGCGCGCCGATGGCCTGCATCTGCTCGGCGTTGAACGGGATGCCGAGCAGGTCCTTCAGCTGGTCGGGGTGATCGAGCACGGGGGGCACCGGACAACGCTAACCGGATCCGCCGACAGTGCGCGTCACTCGATCAGCTGGCGGCCGTCGCGCTGGGCGGAGCAGCTGCTGCGGAAGGCGCAGCGGGTGCAGCCGTCGTTCTGGGTGGGGACGAAGCGTTCGGCGAGCACGCGGCCGGCGGCGTCGGCGAGCAGGTTCTCGATCCAGGGCTCGCCGTCGGGCGGGGCCTGCTGCTGGACCTTCGGCGCCTCCTTGTCGGTCTTGCCGGGCTCGCGGAGGTGGACGAGTTCGGCGCCGCCGGAGGCGGTGTCCGCGCCGACGCCGGGCAGCCCGTCGAGCGCGCCGTTGCGGACGGCGAGCTGGTAGACGGCGAGCTGCTTGTGCTCGGGCAGCGACTTCTCGGTCGGGATCTGCTTGCCGGTCTTGAAGTCCACCACGTACGCGCGGCCCGCGGCGTCCTGCTCGATCCGGTCCATCGAGCCGCGGATGCGCACCGCGACCCCGCCCACGGTCAGGGTGAGGTCGAAGCCGTGCTCGGTGGCGACCGTGGTGCGGCCGCGCTCCAGGACGTGCCAGTGCAGGAAGCGCTCCAGGGCGGACCGCGCCTCGGTCTTCTCCTGCTGGGACTTCCACGGGGCGTCGAAGGCCAGCGCGTCCCAGACCGTGTCCAGGCGCTCCATCAGGACGGCGAGGTCGGCCGGGGTGCGGCCGGAGCCGACCTCGTCGGCCAGCGCGTGCAGCACGTTGCCGAAGCCCTGGGCGCCGCTGGCCGGGCCGGCCGCCCGGACGTCCTTGTCGAGGAACCACTGCAGCGCGCAGCCGTCCAGCTGCTCCAGCCCGCTGCCGGAGAGCCGGACGGGGCTGTCCGGCGGGCGCAGCGGCTCCGGGGCAGCGGTCTGGTCGAGCAGGCCCCACCAGCGGTCGGGGTGCGCGGCGGGCACCAGCGGGACGCCGTCCTCGTCGGCAGCGGCGGCCAGCCGGGCGAGCCGCTCCGCGGCGGCGCGGCGCAGCTCGGGCGAGCGGTCCGGGTCGACGGTGACCGCGCGCAGCTCGGCGACCAGGGCGGCCACCGAGAGCGGTCGGCGCGGGCGGTGGGCGATGTCGGCGACGGTGACCTGCGGGGTGCGGGCGCGGACCGCCCCGGTGCGCGGGTCGAGCTCCTCGCGGTACAGCTCGCGCAGGAAGCGCGACGGCTCGTCGCCCTCCTCGGCGGGCGCCTTGACGGCGGTGACGATCAGGCGGTCCCTGGCGCGGGTGGCCGCGGTGTAGAACAGCCGGCGCTCCTCGCCGAGGAGGGCGGCCGGGGAGAGCGGTTCGGCGAGGCCGTCGCGGCCGATCCGGTCGGCCTCCAGCAGGGAGCCGCGGCGGCGCAGGTCCGGCCAGAGGCCTTCCTGGACGCCGGCGACGACCACCAGCCGCCACTCCAGCCCCTTGGAGCGGTGGGCGGTCATCAGCCGGACGGCGTCCGGCCGGACCGCCCGGACGGTCAGGGTGTCGGCGGCGATGTCCTGGGCCTCCAGCTCGGCCAGGAACTCGGCGGCGCCGCGGTAGCCGGCGACCTGCTCCTCGGCCCGGGCGGCGGTCTCGAAGAGCGCGCAGAGCGCGTCCAGGTCGCGGTCGGCGTTGCGGGCGGGCGTGCCGCCGCGCAGGGCGGCCCGCTCCAGGCGCTCGCGCCAGCGCCGGCTGCCGTCCCACAGCGCCCACAGGGCCTCCTCGGCGCTGCCGCCGCCGGCCAGCAGCTCGCGGACCTTGCGCAGCAGCAGGCCGAGGTCGCGGGCGCGCCGCGCGGGGGCGGCGTCGACGGCGACCAGCCGCTCCGGTTCGGCGAGCGCCTCGCGGATCAGCTCCTCGGCGGCCCGGACGGCGGTCGTCTCCCCGCTGCTGCGCAGTGCGGCGCGCTCCTCCTCGCGCAGCACCCGGCCGATCCGGCGCAGGTCGGAGCCGTCGAGGCCGCCGAGCGGGCCGGTGAGCAGGGTGTGCGCGACCTCGGCGGTGAGCCGGTCGGCGGACTCGGCGCAGACCCGCAGGGCGAGCAGCAGCGGGGCGACGGCCGGCTCCTCGCGCAGCGGCAGGTCGTCGCCGTCGATCTCCAGCGGGACGCCGGCGGCGGCCAGGGCCCGGCGCACGCCCGGTATCGAGCGGGCGCCGGCCCGGACGAGGACGGCCATCTCGCCCCAGGGCACGCCGTCCTCCAGGTGGGCGCGGCGCAGCAGGTCGGCGACGGAGTCCAGCTCGGCGCCGGGGGTGGGGTAGGTGTACACCTCGACGGCGCCGCCCTCCCGGGAGGGGAGCAGGGCGCGGTGCTGGGCGAGCTTGTCCGCGGGCAGCCGGCCCATCGGCATCCGGCGGGCGAGCTCGCGGGTGGCGGCGAGCAGAACGGCGCCGGAGCGGCGGGAGACCCGGAGCACCCGGACCTCGGCGGGGCTGCCGTCGGCCCGGGGGAAGGCGTGCGGGAAGTCGAGGATGCCGTTGATGTCGGCGCCGCGGAAGGCGTAGATCGACTGGTCGGGGTCGCCGACCGCGACGAGGTCGCGGCCGCCGCCGGCGAGCCGGCGCAGCAGCCGGACCTGCGACGGGTCGGTGTCCTGGTACTCGTCGACGAAGACCACCTCGTACCGGCGGCCGAGCGCCTCGGCGACCTCGGGGCGCTCGGCGAGCAGCACGGCCCGGTGGACGAGCTCCGCGTAGTCGAGGACGCCGCGCAGGTCGAGCACGTCGAGGTAGTCGGCGAGGAAGTGGGCGGCGGCGGCCCAGTCGGGCCGCTGGACGCCCTCCGCGAACCGGGCCAGCTCGGCCTCGCCGAGGCCGAGCTCGCGGCTGCGGGCGAGCACCGCACGGACCTCGTCGGCGAAGCCGCGGGTGGTCAGGCAGGCGCGCAGGTCGAGCGGCCAGTTGATCCGGCCGGTGCCGAGCCGGGCGTCCTCGGCGCCGCCGGCGAGCAGCTCGCGGACCATCACGTCCTGCTCGGGGCCGGACAGCAGCCGCAGCGGCTCGGCGGCCTCCTCCGGCGTCTGCTGGTCGCGCAGCAGGGCGTAGCAGAACGAGTGGAAGGTGGTGGCCTGGGGCGCCGGGCCGGTGCTGCCGATCCGGGCGGTCATCCGGTCGCGCAGCTCCATCGCGGCCTTGCGGCTGAAGGTGAGGACGAGGATCCGCTCGGGGTCGGTGCCGCGCTCGATCCGCCGGGCGACCGCCTCGACCAGGGTGGTGGTCTTGCCGGTGCCGGGCCCGGCCAGCACCAGCAGCGGTCCGCGGGCGTGCTCGACCACCGCCTGCTGGTACGGGTCCAGCACGGGCGGGTCGGGCTGTGCGAGCGGGCTGCGCACCAGGCGGAAGGGGGAGGTCACTGCGGTCCAGGCGGGTCGTGCGGGTGTGCGGGGCGTGCGTTCTCGGGCGGTGCGCGGCGGCGCACGGGCGAGCGGGGCGACGGGTGTCCGCACCGAGCCTACGATCCTGCACCGACAGCCCGCGGTCGCGCACCCGTCCCGCCGCGGCAGGGGGCGCGCAGGCCCGGCCGCGCTACCGGCCGTCCCAGCGGGCCAGCCGGAGGTCGACCCGCGGTTCGCCGCCGACGGTGCGCAGCGGGGTCCCCTCGGCGCGGTACTCCGGCAGCGCGCGGTGCTCGTGGCCGGGCAGCGGCCGGCCGTCCGCACGGATCACCCGCCACCAGGGCACCGCGCCGCCGTACAGCGCCATCACGCGGCCGACCTGGCGCGGCCCGCCCTGGCCCAGGTACTCGGCGACATCGCCGTAGGTCATCACCCGGCCGGGTGGGATCCGCTCGGTGAGGTCGAGCACAGCCTCCACGTACGACGGCAGCCCGCCGTCCGCCGTACCCTCGGTCACCTGCGGCATTTCTCCCCATCCGGTCGATTCCCCGGCCCCTTGCGGGCGATTTGCCGGCCCCGATCCGGCCCCTGTCCCGCACGGCGCGCCGCGGCATGGCAGCATCTTCGGGGCAGCGCGCAGTGATACGAGGACAAGACCAGATGACCGGGACGGCAGACGTGAACGTGGACAAGGGCTCCGACGAGTCCGCCACCGACCGGTCTGCGGTGCCGGCATCCGAGCCGCCGCCAGTCTCCCCGCAGCCGGGTGCCTCCGGCAACCACGACGCCCCGGCGGCCGTTCCGGCGCCCTCCGGGGAGCCCCGGCCGGACGACCTCGTGCCCGGCCGGCCGCCGCAGGAGGAGCCGTCCGGCGAGCACCCCGAGGACGACCGGCACCCGCAGGACGACGAGCCGCCCGGCGAGCACCTGGCGGTCGACGAGCCGCTGCTGGCCGCCCGGGCGCACCGCCCGTCCGATCTGATCCGCTTCCTGGCGGGCCTGCTCGGGATCATCGCGGTGTTCGTGCTCGCGCAGATCGCGGTGTCGACCACCACCGGCATCGAGACCGACATCTCGGCCAACGCGCACAAGATCCCCAGCGTGCTGTCCACCATCGGGGCACTGGTCTCCAGCATCGCGGTGCTGGCCGTGCCGCTGGCCTTCGCGGTGGAGCGGCTGATCAAGCGGGACGGCCTGCGGGTCGCCGACGGCGTGCTCGCCTCGGTGCTCGCCTACGGCGTCTCGCTCGGCGTCGACTGGTGGGTGGCGGCGGGCGCCCCGCCCGCGATCCGCGACGCCCTCACCCGGCTGCCCCCGGGCGGCAACGGGACCCTCACCGACCCGGTGCACGGCTATCTGGCCCCGGTGATCGCCTACATGACGGCGGTCGGCATGTCGAGCCGCCCGCGCTGGCGGGTGGCACTGTGGGTGGTGGTGGTGCTCAGCGGCGCCACCGAGCTGATCAGCGGCTACACCACGCCGCTGTCGCTGCTGCTCACCGTGCTGATCGGCTGGTCGGTGGCGTACGGCACGCTGTACGCGATCGGCTCGCCGAACATCCGGCCGACGGGCAAGCACCTGATGATCGGGCTGCGGAAGGTCGGCTTCACGCCGTCCGGCGCGCACCGGGCCCCGGACGCGCCCGGCGAGACCCGCCGCTACCTGGTCACCCAGTTCGAGGGCCCGCTGCTGGACGTCCACATCATCGACCGCGAGCAGCAGGCCTCCGGCTTCTTCTACCGCGCCTGGCGGCGGATCCGGCTGCGCTCGGTGGCCGTGCGGCGCAGCCCGCAGTCGCTGCGCCAGGCGCTGGAGCAGGAGGCGCTGATCGCCTACGCGGCCGCCGCCTCCGGCGCCCGCGCCCCGCAGCTGGTGGCCACCTCCGAGCTCGGCCCGGACGCCGCCATCCTGGTGTACGAGAACGTCGCCGGCCGCACCCTGGACGAGCTCGCCGACGACGAGATCACCGACGACGTGATGGCCTCCCTCTGGGAGTCGGTGGCCGCCCTGCACGAGCGCCGGATCGCGCACCGCCGCCTCACCGGCGAGTCGCTGCTGGTGGTCGACGAGAAGGCGGGCTGCCTGGTCAACCTCTCCGGCGGCGACATCGCGGCCGGCGACCTGACCCTGCGGATCGACGTCGCCCAGCTGCTCACCACCTTCGCGCTGCGGATCGGCCCGGAGCGCTCGGTGGACGTGGCCAACCGGGTGATCGGCGCGGAGCGGGTGGCGAGCTCGCTGCCGCTGCTGCAGCCGGTCGGCCTGAGCCGGTCCACCCGGATCGACCTGCAGCGGATGACCAAGGAGCGCAAGGCCGCGGCGCAGGCCCTGGCCCTGGAGCAGGTCGCGGCCGGCGAGCGCACCCAGCAGCAGGCCGAGGAGGACATCGCGGCGGCCGGCGAGGACCTGCTCAGCCGGATCCGCGGCCAGATCCTGCAGATCGCCCCGGAGGCGCCGCTGGCGCCGGCGAAGCTGGAGCGGCTCAAGCCGAAGACCCTGATCATGGTCATCGCGCTGACCTTCGCGGCCTACCTGGCGCTGACCACGATCCAGCCCGCGCAGCTGAAGCTCTCCCAGATGGACTGGGGCTGGGCCGCCCTCGCGCTGGCCGCCGCGGCCGCCACCTTCGGCGCCGCCGCGATGAGCCTGACCGGCTTCGTCCCGGAGCGGCTGCCGTTCGGCCGCACCGTCGCGGCCCAGCTGGCGGGCTCCTTCGTGAAGCTGGTCGCGCCGGCCGCGATCGGCGGCATCGCGCTCAACACCCGCTACCTGCAGAAGACCGGCATCCGGTCCGGGCAGGCGGTGGCCAGCGTCGGCGCCTCGCAGCTCGCCGGCCTCGGCGGCCACCTGCTGCTGCTGTTCTGCTTCGGCCTGATCACCGGCACCCAGACCAACGGGGACCTCGGCGCCTCTCGGGCGGTGATCATCGGCGTGCTGAGCGCGGCGGTGCTGGCCCTGGTGGTCGCGGCGGTGGCGCCGCTGCGGCGCTTCGTGGTGACCCGGGTGCGGGCGCTGTTCTTCGGCGTGGTACCGCGGATGCTCGACCTGATGCAGACCCCGACCAAGCTGGTCACCGGCTTCGGCGGCATCCTGCTGCTGACCCTGTCGTTCACCGCCTGCCTGTACGCCTCGGTCCGGGCGTTCGGCGGCGACATGAGCTACTCCGCGGTGGCGGTGGTCTTCCTGACCGCCAACGCGGCCGGGTCGGCGATCCCCACCCCGGGCGGCATCGGCCCGGTGGAGATCGCCCTGATCGGTGCGCTCACCGTCGGCGTGCCGGCCTCGGCGGCCGCCCCGGCGGTGTTCCTGTACCGCCTGCTGACCTTCTGGCTGCCGGTGCTGCCCGGCTGGGTCGCCTACAACGTGCTGCAGCGGCGCGGCGCGCTCTGACCTGCGCCGGCCCCGGACACACCGGCGCGCCGACCCCGGACACGCCGCAGGGCCGCTCCCGGCGGGGGCGGCCCTGCGGTCCCGGCGCGGCCGGGGCGGGTCTCAGTAGACCGGCTTGTGCGGCTCGATCTGGTTGACCCAGCCGATCACGCCGCCGCCCAGGTGGACGGCGTCGGAGAAGCCGGCCGACTTGAGGACGGCGAGCACCTCGGCCGAGCGGACGCCCGTCTTGCAGTGCAGCACGATCTTCTTGTCCTGCGGCATCTTCTCCAGGGCGGTGCCCATGAGGAACTCGTTCTTCGGGATCAGCGTGGCCCCGGGGATCGAGACGATCTCGTACTCGTTGGGCTCGCGGACGTCGATGACGAAGATGTCCTCCTCGTCGTCCAGCCACTCCTTGAGCTGCTTGGAGGTGATGGTGGAGCCGGCCGCCGCGGCCTGCGCCTCCTCCGACACGACGCCGCAGAAGGCCTCGTAGTCGATCAGCTCGGTGACGGTCGGGTTCTCGCCGCAGAGCGCGCAGTTCGGGTCCTTGCGGACCTTCACCGAGCGGTACTGCATCTCCAGGGCGTCGTAGATCATCAGTCGGCCGACCAGCGGCTCGCCGACGCCGGCCAGCAGCTTGATCGCCTCGGTGACCTGGATCGAGCCGATCGAGGCGCACAGCACGCCCAGCACACCGCCCTCGGCGCAGGACGGCACCATGCCCGGCGGCGGGGCCTCCGGGTACAGGCAGCGGTAGCACGGGCCGTGCTCGGCCCAGAAGACGCTCGCCTGGCCGTCGAAGCGGTAGATCGAGCCCCAGACGTACGGCTTGCCCAGCAGCACCGCGGCGTCGTTCACCAGGTACCGGGTGGCGAAGTTGTCCGTGCCGTCCACGATCAGGTCGTAGCCGGAGAAGATCTCCATGACGTTGGAGTTGTCCAGGCGGTCCTCGTGCAGGATCACCTCGACCAGCGGGTTGATCTCCTTGACCGAGTCGCGCGCGGACTCGGCCTTGGAGCGGCCGATGTCGGACTGGCCGTGGATGATCTGGCGCTGGAGGTTGGACTCGTCGACGGTGTCGAACTCGACGATGCCGAGGGTGCCCACGCCGGCCGCGGCCAGGTACATCAGGGCGGGGGATCCGAGACCCCCGGCGCCGACGCACAGCACCTTGGCGTTCTTCAGCCGCTTCTGCCCGTCCATGCCCACGTCGGGGATGATCAGGTGGCGGGAGTACCGGCGGACCTCGTCGACGGTGAGCTCGGCGGCCGGCTCGACCAGGGGTGGCAGCGACACGGGGACTCCGATGGTCGTCAGTTCGGTGGGCTGGGCCTGCCAGCCGTTGCTTCACTACGCCAACAGTGTCACGCGCCGCAGCTATTCCGAGACAGCGGGTCCAAAAAGTGAGATGGCCGACACCGGATCCCGAGACCGGCCGGATCCGCGCGACGCCGCAGCTCAGCGCGGGGGCGGGGATCAGACCCGACAGGCGGTCTCCAGCCAGACGTCGCCTAGGGACTCCTCCAGCGGCACCTGTGTCCGCCAGCCGAGACGGTCCCGGGCGGTCCGGACGTCCGCCTGCCGCCACGGCGCCGGGTCCGGCGGCAGCAGCCGGGGCTCGGCCGGGCGGGCGTGCTCGCCGGCCTGCGCGGGCACCGGGGCCGGCCGGCCGTCCTCCGCGACGCCGCCCTCGAAGCCCGAGGCCCTGACCAGCAGGTGTGCGGCGTCCCGGGCGCGCACCGCGTGACCGCTGCCGATGTTGATCACCCCGGTGGCCGCCGACACGGCCGCCGACTGGACGGCGCGGGCGACGTCCCGGACATCGACGAAATCCCGGTATCCGGACAGGTCCGGCATCCGCACCTGGAGGTCGCCCTGCTCCAGCGCCCGCCGCAGGCCGTCCGCGAGCCGCCCGAACAGCGAGGCGGCCGGCGCCCCGGGCCCGACCACGTCGAACACCCGCAGCACCGCCGCGTCCAGCCCCGACGCCAGCACCAGCTCGGTGCCGGCCAGCTTCGAGACGCCGTACGGGCCGACCGGCCGCGGCTCCGTGGTCTCCGCGATCGGGGCGCCCGGCTGCATCGGGCCGTACTCGGCGGCCGAACCGAGATGGACCAGCCGGGCCGGCTCCCGGCTGCGCCGGATCGCCTCGCAGACGGTGGCCACCGCCAGCGTGTTCGAGCGGATCAGCGTCCGCGAGCTGCCGTACGTCGCCCCGGCGCAGTTGATCACCACCTGCGGCGCGACCGCGTCCAGGAAGCGGGCCAGCGCGCCGGGGCTGCCGGCGGTCAGGTCGAAGCGGATGTCGGCCGAGTCCCGCCGGCCGAGCGCGGTGACCTGGAGGTCGGGCTCGGCGAGCAGGCGGTCGGCGACGCGGCGGCCGATGTAGCCGTCGGCGCCCAGCAGCAGCACCCTCATCGGGGGTGTCCTTCCACGAGGCCCGGCCGGGAGCGGCCGGGCGTGTCCGTACGGGTGGGTGTCTCCACGGGTGCCCCGGTCAGCCCCGGGGCGCGGCTCGGTACGCCTGCGGGCGGCCGAGCACCGCCCAGGCGCAGGGCGCCAGCACGGCGGCACCGGCGGCCGCCGCGGCGAGCGGCATCAGGGCGGCCGGCCCGCCCTCGGGGAGCAGCAGGTGCAGCGTGCCGACGGCGGCCCCGCAGGCCGCCAGGGCGCCGGCCGCAAGCCCCGGCCGGCCGCCGTGCCGGACGACCGCGGCCAGCAGGAACAGCACCGCGAGCACCGCCTGGAGGGCCCACTGGGCCGCCCCGGCGGAGTCCTCCGCCAGCGGCCGCAGGGCCAGTGTCAGTGCGGCGACCGCGCCCAGCTGGGCGGCGGCGGCCAACGGCAGCAGCGGCCGCATCCGCCCCCGGAACTCGGCGCCCGTCCCGGCGGTGCCCAGGTGCGCATGGCCCGCCTCGCGCAGCCGCCGGGCGGCGAAGTCGGCCGATCCGGTGCCCAGCGCCACGGCCGCGGCCAGCGCGGTGCCGGCGGCGGCCCCCGGGGCCAGCAGCAGCGCGGTGCCGAGCCCGTGGACCAGCCGGACGCCCACTGGGCCGCCCCGGACGGCGAGCGCCGCCCAGCCGGCCGCGAGCAGCAGGGCCGGGACGGTGCCCGGCCGGCCCG
This sequence comes from Kitasatospora sp. NPDC059571, assembly GCF_042735675.1. Classification (NCBI taxonomy): domain Bacteria; kingdom Bacillati; phylum Actinomycetota; class Actinomycetes; order Kitasatosporales; family Streptomycetaceae; genus Kitasatospora; species Kitasatospora sp. NPDC059571. The sequence goes on along the minus strand of NZ_JBHWBW010000049.1, from coordinate 8,077 downwards.
CCACCTCGGCCAGCCAGGGCAGCGCGGCCAGCACGGCGACCGCGGGCAGGTGCAGCAGGGCCGTGCCGAGCGAGCGGAGCGCCTGGCCGGGCCACGGCTCGGTGGCCCGCGGCGGCGCGGGCCGGGCCGGCCGCCGCTCCACCCGGGCGTACAGCTCCTCGGCGAGCGCGAAGACGTCGGTGTGCCGGTAGCGGCCGGCGGTGGTCGCGCAGATCCCGGCGTCCTCCAGCCCGGCGGCGATGTCGAGCGGGTCGACGGCCTGCTCGCACAGCTCGCGGTGCTCGGCCATCAGCGCCCGGACCGGGTCGCCGGAGGGGGCCGCCGAAGGAGCCGCGGCGGGGGCCGCGGACGCGGCGGGCGGGGCGCCGGCGGGGGGCCGGCTCATCGACGGGCCTGCGCGAGCGCCTCGGCCGGCCCGACCCGCGGTACGGCCGGGAGCGGGTCGGCGGGCGCACCGCCCGCCGGGTCCTCCTCGGCCGGGGCGGCCGCGGCGCCCGCCATCCAGTACTCGGCGGGGCGGGCGAACGGCTGCCGGGTGCCGACCGGGAAGGCCGGCCAGCGCGAGACCAGCTCCAGGTAGATCTCCCGGAAGGCCGCCGCCTCGGGTTCGAGCGCGAAGCGCTCCTGGGCGCGCAGCCGGCCGGCCAGGCCGAGCCGGGCGCGCCGCTCGTCGTCGGCGAGCAGGGCGCCGCAGGCCGCGGCCAACGCCTGCGGGCTGCGCGGCGGCACCAGCAGCCCGGCCGGGCCGAGCACCTCGCCGGCCACGCCGACGTCGGTGGCCACCACCGCGCGCCCGCTGAGCATGGCGTCCGCCAGCGGTCGCGGGCTGCGCTGGGAGAGCGCGGAGAAGACCACGACGCTGCCGGCGGCCCAGGCGTCCGCGGTGGCGGGGGGCCGGCTGGCGAAGTCCACCGCGGGAGCGATGCCGAGCCGCTCGGCGATCGCCCGGCAGTGCGCCAGGTAGCCGGGGGCGGCCTCCTCGCCGTACATCCGCAGCCGGGCCCTCGGCAGGTCGGCGTGCACCCGGGCGAAGGCGTGCAGCATGAGCTCCGGGTCGCGGCCGGGCTCCAGCGCGCCCGCCCAGACCAGGGTGGGCCGCTCGGGCTCGGGCCCGGCGGCGGCCCGGCCGGCCCCGGCGGTGGCCTCGTGCACCACCCGGATCCGCGCCGGGTCGGCGCCGCAGCGCTCCTGCCACTGGCGGTCGTAGCCGCTGCCGGGGGTGAGCACCGCGGCCTGCCGGTAGGTCTCGGCGGTGAGCAGGCGGAAGAAGGCCAGCAGCAGCGCCCGGACCGGCCAGCGGTAGGGCGCGGTGCGGTAGCCGCGGTACTGCTCGCGCAGGTGCAGGCCGTGCTCGGTGAGCACGAACGGCACGCCGTACAGGTGCTTCGCGACGAGGGCGGGCAGCGCGGCCGGGCCGCCGCCGACCACGTGGCACAGGTCCGCGGCGCCGAGGCCGGTCGGGCCGGCGTCGTACCAGGGGGCGGAGAGCGGCCGCAGCAGCTGCTCCAGCAGGTCGCCGGCGACCAGGACGTCGCGGACCAGCGGCTGGCCGGCCGCGGTCTCCGAGCCGGGCGCCCGCCAGACCCGCTCCAGGATCCGGTGGGCCTGGCCGGAGGCGAGGAACGCGGACAGGGTGCCGTCCTGGCCGGCGAGCTCGGCGAGGCGGTGGAGCGCGGGCCCGAACAGGCCGCGCTCGCCCGGTGTGACCAGGGCCCGGACCAGCTCCTCGTAGGCGGCTGCGAAGGCCGGGCGGCGGTGCACGGCGGGCCGTCTGCCGCCCGGGCGGCGGCCCCATATCGGCAGCTCGTGGACGGCGGACAGGCCGCGCGGCGGCGGTCCGGCGTACTCGGCGCCGCCGCCGGCGCCGAGCAGGTAGAGCTGGAACTCGTGCTCGGTCAGCGCGCACGCCAGCCGGCCGCACCAGCCTCCGGCGGAACGCTGGGCAACGGATCGAGTGCCCTCGGTGAGCAGGGCAACGCGCACGACGACCTCCGGTGGGGCGCGGTGGAGTGGACCCGACGGCGCGGGGAGCCCGGCCACCCATCGCCGGTGACACCCACCGGCCGGCCCCGCGCCCGCTCCCCGCGGCCGCGGCACTGCCGCTCCCCCACACCTGTTCGGTCTGACAGCACGAAGGTAGAGCGGATCCCGGACACCGCCTCGACCACGTGCCCGCATGCCACCTGAACGAGTGAAAGGGCGTTACTCGGCGCCGTTCCGCGCGTTCTCCGGCCGTCGCGGCGGCCCTGCGCCGACCCGCTCCCGCACCGGACGGCCGCCCCCCGTCACACCTCGGCGAGCAGCTCCCGGACGGCCCGGGCGACGGCGTGCGGGTGCTCCATCATCGCGACGTGGCCCGAGTCCGGCAGCACCAGCAGGCGGGCGTCGGCGAAGGCCGCGCAGGCCCGCCGCGCGGAGCGGTACGACACCAGCTTGTCCTTGAGCCCGTAGACCAGCAGCACCGGCACCCGCACCTGGGCGGCCTGCCGCCACAGCGCCTGGTCGCCGCGCTCGGTGTAGGCGGAGACGATGCCGCGCGCGGACCCGACGCTGGCCTGCAGTGCGTACGGCAGGCCGAGCCGCCGCCGGTACTCCGCCACGGCCTGCTCGCGGCGCTCCGGGGAGATCCCGGAGGTGTCCGCGTAGACCAGCCGCAGCAGGTTCTCGGTGGCCTGCTCGGCGGTGACCGCGCCGGCCGCGGTGCGCCGGCGCAGCAGGGCCGGCACCCCCGGGACGGCGAGCACGGCGGTCGGCCAGGCGCTGGCCTGCGGGGGCAGCTCGGGCAGCGCCGGGGAGATCAGGGTGAGGCTGCGCACCAGGTCGGGACGGAGCGCGGCGAGCCGCACCGAGACCGCGCCGCCCAGCGAGTTGCCGAACAGGTGGACCGGGCCCCGGCCGGAGCGCTCCAGGTAGCCGATGACGGCCCGGACGTGTCCGGAGAGGGTGAGGTTGCCGTCCAGCGGCGGCGCGGAGCGGCCGAACCCGGGCAGGTCGAGGGCCTCGCCGGCGACGTCGGCGGCCAGCTCGGCCATGAGCTCGGCCCAGTTGTCCGAGGATCCGCCCAGCCCGTGGACGAACAGGGCCGCCGGCAGGTCCCCCGCCGGCGGTTCGACCGGGGTGACCGCGAGGGCCGCCCCCGGCACCTCGACCGTCCGGAAGGCCCGGCCGGCGTCGTGCGCCGCGTCCGGCTCCGCCGGTCGCCCGGCCTCCTGCGCGGTCCGTACCTGCTGCTCAGCGCTCATGGAGCACGATGGTAGTGATCCCGGCGCGCCGCGCCCCGGAATGCGCACCGGTCTCACCCTGTGGACAAGGGGAGGCCTGGTCGTATTGTGGGCTCCCGACAAGGCTGTTTCTACGCTTTACTCGGCTTCACCAGGCGCGCACCGGGTTACCGAAAAGTAGACTCAGTGGCCCTGCCCGCTACGCCCAGATCGTGAAGTGAGGACCGCCGTGACGGCCATCCAGGAGGCGCAGGAGCGTCCGCGCGGTGCCCGACTGCCGCGAAGCGCCCGCCGTGAACAGCTGCTCGGAGCCGCGCAGGAGGTGTTCGTCGCCCAGGGCTACCACGCCGCGGCGATGGACGACATCGCCGACCGCGCCGGCGTCAGCAAGCCCGTGCTCTACCAGCACTTCCCGGGGAAGCTGGAGCTCTACCTGGCGCTGCTCGACAAGCACTGCGACGCCCTGGTGGAGGCCACCCGCTCCGCGCTGGAGGCGACCACCGACAACAAGCAGCGCGTCGCGGCGACCATGGAGGCGTACTTCCACTACGTCGCCAGCGAGTCCGGCGCCTTCCGCCTGGTCTTCGAGTCGGACCTGACCAACGAGCCGGCCGTCCGCGAGCGGGTCGAGCGCGCCGCCGACCAGAGCGCGACGCTGGTCAGCAAGGTCATCGCGGAGGACACCGACCTCCCGGAGACCGAGTCCAAGCTGCTCGCCGCCGGCGTCTGCGGACTGGCCCAGATCACCGCCCGCTACTGGCTGTCGCAGGGCCGGGAGATCCCGCACGACGAGGCCGTCCGACTGGTCGCCAGCCTGGCCTGGCGCGGGCTGAAGGGCTTCCCGATGCACCCCGGCGACGGCGACCGACCCGCCAACGGCGAGTAGCGATCGCCCGACCTTCGCCGCACGGCCCGGGCGGTGCTCTATGGTGAAGCCGTACGGCCCACTGACCTCGGACATCCGTTCGAACAGTGGGCATGGATGGCTGCAACCCGGAGGGACGGAAGCCGTGGAGGTCAAGATCGGCGTGCAGAACGCACCCCGAGAGATCGTTCTCGAGAGCGCGCAGACTGCCGACGAGGTCGAGGGCGCGGTCGCCAAGGCGCTGGAGGGCACCTCCAAGCTCCTGGTGCTGGCCGACGAGCACGGCCGCCGCATCATCGTCCCGGCCGAGCGCCTGGCGTACGTGGAGATCGGCGAGCAGGCCGTCCGCAAGGTCGGCTTCGGCACGCTCTGACAGCTGGACCGCCGGCGCCCCGTTCCTCTGTGCGAGGGACGGGGCCCCCAGCCTTCCCCCCCCGGCGGCCCAGCCCCCGCCCCCCCGGCGGGGGGCGGGGGGGTGTGGTGGCCCCCGGCGAGGACCTGGAGGGCCCTGC
>NZ_JBHWBW010000049.1:0-3469 GCF_042735675.1 Kitasatospora sp. NPDC059571 | reverse complement strand
GCGGGGCTTTCGGGGACAGCGGCTCGCCGGCGGACCGCACGGTCGGATTCGCCACGCCCTGACTGCGGGCCCGCGGGCGCCCCGTCCCCTTGGGGGGGGGCGGGGGCGCCGTCGTTCGGCCGGCGGCGCGTACCGGCCGCGGCCCCGGGGTATGGGCGCAGGTGACGCCGTGCCGTACCACCGAGGGAGGCCGCCCGTGCTCGTCGAGACGATCGCCTGCGCACTGATCGGGCTGGCCGTCGGGGCCGGCGCCCTGGTGCTGCTGCCCGGGTACTTCCCCGCCGCCCGCACGCTGACGATCTCGACCGCGCTGGTCGCCGCCCTGCTCTCCGGACTGATCGCCCGCTACGCGCTGGACGGCCGCGAGCCGGGCGTCGCGCTGGCCGTCAGCGCCGTCGGCTCGGTCCTGCTGGTCTCCGTGCTCGCCCGGCCGGACCTGGCCGGGCGGCGCGGCACCCACCGCCGGCACCGGCACGTGTGAGCCGCGCGGGCCCGGGCCCGCCATGAGGTCCTAGGAGGCCAGCCCCAGGGCGGCCATCCGCCGGGTGTGCGCCTCGGTGATGCGGGTGAACATCTTGCCGACCTCGACCAGGTCGAAGCCCTCCACCCGGGCACCGCCGACCAGCAGGTTGGACAGCGCGTCGCGCTCGGCGACCACCCGCTGCGCCTGGCTGAGCGCCTCGCCCATCAGCCGGCGGCCCCAGAGCGCGAGCCGGCCGCCGACCCGCGGGTCGTCCGCGATCGCCTGCCGCACCCGCTCCACCGCGAACTCGGCGTGCCCGGTGTCGGCCATCACCCGCAGCACCAGCTCCCGGGTGTCGTCGTCCAGGCGGACGGCCACCTCCCGGTAGAAGTCGGTCGCGATCGCGTCGCCGACGTACGCCTTGACCAGCCCCTCCAGCCAGTCCGAGGGGGCGGTCAGCCGGTGGAAGGCCTCCAGCGGCTCGACGAACGGGTTCATCACCTCGGTCGGGTCCGCGCCCACCTCGGCCAGCCGGTCGTGCAGCAGCTGGTAGTGCTGGAACTCGGCGGACGCCATCCGTGCCAGCGCCGCCTTGTCGACCAGGCCGGGCGCGAACTTCGCGTCCTCGGCCAGCCGCTCGAAGGCGCTCAGCTCGCCGTACGCGAGCGCGCCGAGCAGGTCGAGCACGGCGGCCCGGTAGCCGGGATCGGCCGCGCACGCAGCCCAGTCGCCGATCGAGGTGACGTCGCCAGTTCCCTGAGTCTCCATGGCACGCCACCTTAGTGCCGTGCACCGCCCGAGCCCGCGCCGCACCGGCCGTTCGCGCGCCCCGCCCGGCCCGCCGCGGCCTGCGGAGTAAGCCGCGTCACGTGTTCGAGTGGTCGCGCCCCTGTATGGTGGTAGCGAGGCCTGGTGTACACGCGCGGCCCGCCACTCACTGGCAGGCCGCGCAGACGTGCTCCGCAGGGACGCGGCACCCGGCCCACGTACGCGGATGCCCGGTCGGAGACCCGATCGGCTCCGACCTTGGCCCGGACCTCGGGCCCAGGCACCGCATCAGTGGCCGAGCGAGGGCCGCCGCGGACCGCGCCGCACGGCGCAGGTCCCGCGCCAGCCCCACACGGGATTCCTCCCCTACGCCGCCGGACGACGCGCCCGACACCGGGCCGCCCCGCCGGCAGTGCGCGGGGCAGGCGCGGTTGTGCGTCCCGCCGGATCGACCGGGCCCAGCGCCCGCCGCACCTCGGGCCGCCCGCTGCTCCTCTCGCTCTCGGCCCCCCACACGGAAGAGGCAGCACCCTGTCCACCACCGCCGAACCCATCAAGACGACCTTCCGAGAGCTGGGAATCCTCCCGGAGACCGCCGAGGCACTCGAGTCCGTCGGCATCGTCCACCCCTTCCCGATCCAGGAGATGACCCTGCCGGTGGCCCTGACCGGCCACGACGTCATCGGCCAGGCCAAGACCGGCACCGGCAAGACCCTCGGCTTCGGCCTCCCGCTCATCGAGCGGGTCGTCGTGCGCGCCGACGTGGACGCCGGCCGGGCCACCGAGGGCGACCTCTCCGAGAGCCCGCAGGCGCTCATCGTGGTGCCCACCCGCGAGCTGTGCACCCAGGTCACCAACGACCTGCAGACGGCCGGCAAGGTCCGCAACGTCCGCGTGCTCGCGGTCTACGGCGGCCGCGCGTACGAGCCGCAGGTCGAGGCGCTGCAGAAGGGCGTCGACATCGTCGTCGGCACCCCGGGCCGCCTGCTCGACCTGGCCGGCCAGCGCAAGCTCGACCTGTCGAAGGTCCGCGCGCTGGTCCTCGACGAGGCCGACGAGATGCTCGACCTCGGCTTCCTGCCGGACGTCGAGAAGATCATCACCATGCTGCCGGCCAAGCGGCAGACCCTGCTGTTCTCGGCCACCATGCCGGGCCAGGTCATCAACCTCGCCCGCCGGTACATGAGCCAGCCGACGCACATCCGCGCCGCCGCCCCGGACGACACCGGCGCCACCGTCGCCAACATCGAGCAGCACATCTTCCGCGCCCACTCGCTGGACAAGGTCGAGGTCGTCTCGCGCATCCTGCAGGCCGAGGGCCGCGGGCTCGCGATGATCTTCTGCCGGACCAAGCGGACCGCGGCGGACGTCGCCGAGCAGCTGACCAAGCGCGGCTTCGCGGCCGGCGCCGTCCACGGCGACCTCGGCCAGGGCGCCCGCGAGCAGGCCCTGCGGGCCTTCCGCAACGGCAAGGTCGACGTGCTGGTCTGCACCGACGTCGCCGCCCGCGGCATCGACGTCGAGGGCGTCACGCACGTCATCAACTACCAGTGCACCGACGACGAGAAGACCTACCTGCACCGGATCGGCCGCACCGGCCGGGCCGGCGCCTCGGGCACCGCGGTCACCCTGGTCGACTGGGACGACATCCCGCGCTGGCAGCTCATCAACAAGGCGCTCGACCTGCCGTTCAACGACCCGGAGGAGACCTACTCCACCTCCGCGCACCTGTACGAGCTGCTGCGCATCGCGCCGGGCACCAAGGGCATCCTGCCCCGCTCGGAGCGGACCAGGGCCGGCCTGGACGCTGAGGAGGTCGAGGACCTCGGCGAGACCGGCGGCCGCGGCTCCCGCAAGGGCGCACGCGGCGGCCGCACCGCCGCGCCGGCCGCCGAGGCGGCGCCGGAGGAGCGGCCGCGCCGCACCCGTGAGCGCCGCCGCACCCGGGGCGGTTCCACCGCCGCGGGCACCGAGGCCGAGGCCGCGGTGACCACGGAGGCCGCCGCCCCCGCCGAGGCCGCGCCGGAGTCCGACGCCGCACCGCGCCGCCGTCGCCGCCGCACCCGCAACGGTGACGGTGCCCCGGCCGCCGAGACCCAGGCCGCCGCCGTCGCCGTCGAGGCGCCGGCCGAGGCCGCGGTCGCGGTCGCGGTCGCGGTCGCCGAGGCCGCCGTCCCGGCGCCGCGCCGCCGTACCCGCACCAAGGCCGCCGTCACCGCCGAGGCTCCCGTCGTGGCT
>NZ_JBHWBW010000048.1:20228-28212 GCF_042735675.1 Kitasatospora sp. NPDC059571 | reverse complement strand
GTACTTCGCGTCGTTCGTAGTGGAGACGGAGCCCGAGGTGCTGCCCGCCACGGACAGCGCGGTCGGCATCGACCTGGGCCTGACACACTTTGCAACCCTCTCCGACGGCACGAAGATCGACAGCCCTCGCTTCCTGCGCCGGGCCGAGAAGAAACTCAAGCGCGAACAGCAGCGCCTGGCCCATAAGGCAAAGGGCAGCAGCAACCGGACCAAGGCCCGCATCAAGGTCGCCCGCGCTCACGCACGGGTGGCTGACGCGCGGCGCGAGTTCCACCACCAGCTCTCCACCCAGATCCTCCGCGACAACCAAGCGGTGGCAGTGGAAGACCTGGCGGTCAAAGGACTCGCCCGCACGCGCATGGCCAAGTCCGTCCACGACGCCGGATGGTCGGCGTTCGTCACGATGCTGGAGTACAAGGCCGCCAAGTTCGGCCGGTCCTTCCACCGCATCGGCCGCTTCGAGCCGACCTCTCAGGTCTGCTGCGTGTGCGGTGTCAAGGACGGCCCCAAGCCCCTCAACGTCCGCGAGTGGACGTGCGGTGCCTGCGGTGCCGTCCTTGACCGGGACATCAACGCGGCGGTCAACGTCGCCAAGACCGCCGGACTGGCGGTATCAGCCTGTCGAGCGCGGGTAAGACCGGGAGAAATCCCGGCACAGCGCGAAGAAGCAGGAACCCACCCGAAGTCGAGCCGGTCAACGGCGGGGCAGGCGGGAATCTCCGTCCTTTAGGGCGGAGAGGATGTCAAGAGCGGGCGTTCGGTGCTCGGCTCGGGAGCTGTTCCGGCTCGATGCGCCGGGCGGCGGGGTCCTGCATGCGGAGGTCGCGATCGGGCGGTCCGTCCTGATGCTCGGCGATGCGGGCCCGGCGGACGCGGACGGTGCCGGCTTCGCCGCGCCGGTGCCGCTCGGCGGGACGAGCGTCACCCTGCACGTCTTCGTGCCGGACGTCGACGCCCTGGCCCGTCGGGCGCGGGTGGCGGGTGCCGCGATCGTCCAGCCGCCGACCGACATGTTCCACGGCGACCGGACGGCCGTCCTCAGGGACCCGTCCGGCCATCTGTGGGTCTTCCTCACCCACCTGGAGGACCTGGAGGGGGACGAGGTCCTGCGCCGCCTGCCCGCCTCCGGGTGAGGCGGACGAGGAATCCGGACCGGCGCCCGGCCGGGTCAGCTCCAGGCCGCGCGCAGCTCGTCGGCGTGGGCGGTCAGCCAGGTGCCGAACGACTGCAGCTGCGGGTTGAGTTCGCGGACGGCGTCGAGGTCCCGGGCCGTGGTGAAGCGGTCCTCGCAGTCGGCGTAGAACTGGAACATGTTGCCGGCCTCGTCGGCGCCGGGGAAGCCGAGCGCGCGGAAGGCGTCCGGGGTCAGCGGCCGGTACTGCACCGGTACGCCGACGGCCTCGGTGAGCGCTGCGGCCATGTCGGCGAGGGGCAGGTGCTCGCCGGCGATGCTGACGGTGGCGGCGATGAGGTCGGTGCCGCGCTCGAGGAGGGCCAGCGCCGTCCGGCCGATGTCGTCGACGGCGATGCCGGAGAGCCGGCTGGTCCCCATCGGGAAGACCAGCTGGAGGGTGCCGTCCTCGCCGCGCTGCGGGCTGAAGGCGCCCAGCAGGTTCTCCCAGTAGAACGTGGTGCGCAGGAAGGTCGTGGGCACGCCGGCGTCGGTGAAGAACTGGTCGGCCTCGGCCTTCGCGTCGAAGTGCGGCACCGAGTAGGAGCCCTGCAGGACGGGCATGCGCGGGTCGTCGACCGGGATGCACGCGCGGGTGTCCTCCAGCGTGGACCAGATCGCGTGCTGCACACCGGCGTGGCCTGCGGCGTTCGCCAGTGCCAGGGCCTGGGTCTTCTCCCGTTCGGCCGACATGTGCTCCCAGAAATTGGTCACCAGGTAGGCGCCGTACGCGCCCTCGAAGGCCGCTCCCAGGGTGGCGGGGTCGTCCATGTCGGCCTGGACCACCTGCGCGCCGAGCCGGGCCAGTTCACGGGCGTGGTCGGAGTCGGGATGACGGGTGACGGCCCGGACGGTGAAAGCGCTGCTCTCGTCCGCGAGGACCGCCCGGGCGAAGCCGCCGCCCTGCTGCCCGGTCGCCCCGAACACGGTGATGATCTTCTTCTCGGTCACGGTGCCCTTCCTCCACCCGCCCCCGGTGCGGGCGCGGCAGAATCCAGCGCACCCCAGATCACGGCGGTCGGCAAACCGAGCCGCGGCCGGATCGGGCAGCGCGGCTCCGATCCCGTGCGCCGCCGTACGGCCGCCCGCAGCCCGTTCCGCCCCAGCGGCGGCACGGCCCCGCGGCGCGGGTGGGCTGCCGCGGAGGGGCTACGCCCCGGCCGTCCGGCGGTCGAGGCGGACCGTCATCTCGACGCTCACCTCGTCGCCCGCCGAGAGGCCCTGCGGCTTGCGGACGGCACTCTTGATCGGAAGGAGGTAGCCGCCGTCCTTCGGGAAGAGCGAGGTCGCGAAGGCGGTACCGCCGATCCGGGCCTCGACGGGGATGACGCCCCAGCCGTACGTGGCGAGCGAGGCGACCTCGCGGATGTCGGCGGACTGCTCGTCCGGCACGGGGACGAAGTAGAACGGCGACGGTCCGCGCCACTCGATCACGTGGCCGGCGAAGGCGAGGTCCATGGGTCGGTCCGTTCGTCGGGGGAAGCCTGGAGACCGCAGCGTACCGGTGGTGCCGTGCGGGGGAGTTCGTCGCGCCCCGCGCCCGTCGGGCGGGGCTGCGGCGATCGCCGGGTGGCGGCAGGTCAGAGGCGGAGGAGGCTCTCGGCCTCGGCGGTGTACAGGAGGGCCGGATCAAGGTCCATGCCGGTGAAGTGGCCTGCGAGTTCGAGGGAGAGCACGCCGTGGAGGCGGGTCCAGAAGGCGAGGGCCCGGTCCTGCGCGCGGGGTGGGGGGCAGGCGTCGAGGAGGGTGGCCATGATCCGGGAGGCGATCGCCGTGGTGTCCGGCGGCGCGTGGTAGCCGGGGACGGGGGTGCCGTACAGCAGGAAGTAGCGCTGGGGGTCCTCCAGTGCCCAGCGGCGGAGGGCGGCGGCGAGGCCGGCGAGGTCGGCGCCCGCCCCGGCGGCTGCGTCGAAGGCGTCGGCGAGACTCCGGTAGCCGTCCGTGATCAGTTCGGTGATCAGCTCGTCGCGCCCCGCGAAGTACCGGTAGAGGGCCGGGCCGCTCATGCCCATCTGCTTGGCGATCGCGTTCAGGGAGAGCGCGGAGGCACCGGCGGTGGCGATCTGCTGCTGGGCGCGCTCCTTGATCTCCGCACGGATCTGGGTGCGGTAGCGCTCGCGCGGGGTCGTCCCGTCCTCTGACACGGCCTGTGTCCTCTCCGGCTGCGGGTGGCTACACCGTGACGTCTTGGTTAGAGGCTATCACGGTAGTTGTTGACACTCACCGCTCTGGTGAGTTAGAACTTCTAACGAACGCAAAACCGAGTAACAAGCTCGGTCCGGTAGCGAGTCCGATGGAGGTCGTCATGCGCCAGGAGATGTCCGAGCAGTTGGTCGAGGTCGTGCTGCCCGGGACGGTGGAGCCGGAGGGCCTCCAGCTGCGGCACGGGCCCGTCCCGGCCGCGGGTCCGGGCCAGGTCCTGGTACGGGTCGAGGCCACCGGCGTCTCGTTCGCGGAGCAGCAGATGCGCCGCGGCCGGTACTACGACCAGCCGCCGTTCCCCTTCGTGCCCGGCTACGACCTGGTCGGCACCGTCCGGTCGGCGGGCCCGGGGGTGGACCCCGGCCTGGTCGGCACCAGGGTGGCGGCGCTGGTCAAGGTCGGCGGCTGGGCGAGCCACGTCTGCCTGGACGCGCAGGACGTGGTGGAGGTCCCCGAGGGCATCGACGCGGCGTCGGCCGAGACACTGGTGGTCAACGGCATCACCGCGTGGCAGATGCTGCACCGCCGGGCCCGGGTCCGCAGCGGCCGGACCGTCCTGGTGCACGGCGCGAACGGCGGCGTCGGCTCCGTCCTGGTGCAGCTCGCCCGCGCGGCGGGCGCCACCGTGATCGGCACCGCCTCCCCGCGCCACCACGAGGCCCTTCGCCGGCAGGGCGTCCTCCCGGTGGACTACCGCGACGGGGACGTGGCGGCCCGGGTCCGCGAACTCGCCCCCGCAGGAGTGGACGCGGTCTTCGACCACGTGGGCGGTGACGGCATCGTCCGCTCGTGGAGCCTGCTGCGGCCCGGCGGCACGCTCGTCTCGTACGGCAGCGCCTCCACCCGCGACGCGCAGGGCTCCAAGCAGTGGCCCGTGCTCAAGCTGCTGGGACGCGTCTGGCTGTGGAACGCGCTGCCCAACCGCCGGCACGCCTGCTTCTACAACGTGTGGGCCGGTCGGGCCTGGGCCCCGGGCCGCTTACGCGCCCGGCGTCGCGCCCCCCACGCCGAGTTTTTAGCCCCCCAGCAACACGGGGAGGTAGGCCCCCACGTGGCCCCCCCGCTGCCGCTGACGCGGGTTGCGGAGGCGATGCGGCTGGCCGAGTCCGGCACCGTCGCCGGGAAGATCGTCCTGCACCCCTAGCAGGTCCGGGAGTCGTGGTGGGCCGCCGCCGTCGACCGGTGCGAGCGATACGACGGACCCGGCCCCGCGGCTCCGTGGCGTCGTCAGTCCTGCGGCGCGAGCAGCACGGTGCCGAGGGAGCCGAGGGTGCGCTCGCCGTCGTCGCCGAGGAGCGCGGCCTCCAGCGCCAGGCTCCGGCCGGCCGGCAGGTCGTCGGCGACCTCGACCAGGACCTGGAACTGCCGTGACTCGTGCGGGCCGAGGCCCAGCGACAGCCGCGCCTCCCGGCCGCCCTCGCCGGCCTGCCCGCCCTCGGCGTCCAGCAGCCGAACGGTGGCTGCGGCATCCGCGGGCACCGTCCCGACCTCCCGCCCGACCAGCGCGGCGTGGCTCGATGACGCAGGGCCGACGCGGACCTCGAAGGCACCCTCCGTCGCCAGCGGATTGGCGACCGTCAGCGGCAGCAGTGCGGGCGCACCCGGGGCGACGGTCGCCGCCTGCAGGTTGCGCTGCGCCCAGTGCCGGTCGCCGGCCGGGTCGCACACCGTGCCGGCACGGTCCTGCGGGTGCGAGACCGCCACCACGAGGCAGACGTGCGCCGGTGCGGTGGCCGGGATGGTCGCCGTCATGGTCGGGGTGGTCGCCACCGCCGGGGCGGTACGGCTCGGCGGCACGGAGACCACCGAGGCCGCGAAGAAGTTCGGCTTCGCGAAGCCCACGGTCGGGTCCGCCCAGTAGACCACCACGGTGGCCAGGGCGGCCGCGTTGCCGCCCCCCGAGTTGCGCACCGACACCCGCACGTCGAGCGGCTGCCCCGGCTGGTACGGCCCGGGGTGGATCGACTCGCAGAGGTAGCCGACCACCGAGCCGGGCAGCGGCCGGACCTGCCCGGTGTCCCAGCCGCCGCCGGGGGAGAGCGGCGCGGTCCAGTACGGGACGCAGAGGTACGGCCGGGTGTCGGGCGGCCCCTCGCCGGGCTCGCCGCGGGGCGGGTCCACGGGCTGGTTCATCGCGGCTCCTACTGGTCGGTGTAGTCCAGGACGACCACCTGGACCGGATCGTTGCCCACGGAGCCGGCCGCCGCCCAGCAGGGGTGGCCGTGGCCGCGGTCGGCATCGAGGTCGAGGTTGCGGCCGTCCTGCGAACCCGCGGCGATCTGCGCCCACAGGCCGAGCGACACGGCTGCGGCCTGCAGCGGCGAACCGGCGTCCAGGAAGGCCTTCGGCGCCGCCCCGAGCGGGTACGGCGAGGGAGACCTGACGGGGTGCTCGATCGCCGAGACGGGGAACGCGTGGTAGGCGTCCACCGGCTGCGCCTCCTCGCGGAACGGCCACAGCTCGACGGCGGGCACGGAGGTGAACTGCTCGTACAGCGGGAGCCCCGCGGTGGCGGCCGGGTAGATCAGGCCGGTGGTCGTCAGGAACGTCCGGGCCCGGTCCATCGCCTCCCACGCCTGCTCGTGCGCGTCGAACAGCAGGCCCACCAGCTGCGTCGCCTGCGGGGAGACCGCGATCGCCGTGAGCTGTTGTCGGCTCACCCCGGGATTGGTGGGATCGCGCGGGTCCGGCGGGTCCTGCTCCCAGACCTTCTTCAGCAGCATGTTGTCCCAGAACGTGCAGGTGTGGTGGTTCGCCCACTGCCCGATGCACTGGACGAAGGCCTGCACCAGGTCGATCAGGATGATCGCCAGGACGAGGATGCCGCAGCCCGACGACGTCTTGGAGCTGTCCGAGCCGTCAGGCTTCTTCGAGCCGGGCTCGTCCGGCCCGTACTTCACGGCGACGCCGCCGCCGTCCTGGCCGACCACGTCGACGTCCTGCGGGCGGAGCGTCGGCGGCGGGGACGACGGATCGCTCCACAGCGCCTGCATGAACACCTGGCCCGGCTGGGCCGGGACGGACGGCATCGCGAACCCGTCCAGCAGGTCGAGGTGTTCGAGCAGTCGCCGGTAGCCGAGGTGCAGGTCGGGCACCGGCACCGTCCGGGTGGTGTCGAAGGCGGCGGTGACCGCGGCGCCGATCAGGTCGGCGAGCTCGGCGGGAAGCTCGGGCGCACCGGGAGCGCCGAACCGCACCCGGTCGGCCATCGCGGCCGGCCGGAGCGCCCCGGCGTGGTTCGCGGCCAGCCAGCTGCCGACCGTGTTGCGCGCGAGGCGGTCACGGTGGCGGTGCGACCGCCGGGGGCCGCCGACCGTGTGCCCGAGATAGGCCGAGCCCGCGGCATTCGCCCCGTACGAGGACGCCGCGCCGACCGCGAAGGCCAGCCCGCTCGGGCCCTGCGCCGCGGCGAACAGCGCGCGGACGAACGCATCGGTGCGGCGCGCCAGTTGGAGGTTGCCCCAGTCCCAGTCCGCGGTGCCGAGGTCGTCCTGGCGCGGGTGCGGCGGCAGGTGCTCGAACGTCAGCGCGTCGGCGCGCAGGGTGTCGACGTCGGTGCGGATGCCGATCACGGAGTTGGCGAACTCCTGCGCCCCGACCGCGGCCGTGTTGAAGCGGTTGGCCGACCCGGGGTCGGCGGGATTCTCCAGCGCGCCCTCCAGGTCGGCGCGGACCGTGCCCAGCTGCTCGCACAGGTCCCGCCCGCGGTTCCACAGGTCGGCCGCCCGGCGCAGGAGCCCCAGCTCCCAGCCGTCCGCCGAGGCCTGGCAGAGCACCTGCTGCACGAAGGCACCGAGCAGCGCCGCACCGGGCTCCTGACCGACCGCGGCCAGCGCCTCCTGCTGTGCGGCGGTCACCGCGGGGTCGGGGAAGCTCGCGGCGCCGAGCACGGACGCGAACTCGCCGAGCGCGACGCAGTCGCCGTGGTAGTCGAGCATGGCCAACCCCTCTCGCGGACCGTCCGCACCACCCTCCCTCCCCGACCGGCACGGCGGACGCAACGACCCGTCACGCGTCCGGGTGACGCGGGGTCACGGAGGCCCGCACCGGCCCGCCGGTGCGGCTGTTCGAGTGGCTTCAGGACGTCGTGCGAGCGTGGAGCGCCCGGCGGGGTATGTCGTCCCGCACGTGATTCCCCGGGGCCGTGAGGAGAGCCAGAGTGTACGCAGCAGTGCGGCGGTACGAAGGAGTGACCGACCCCGCGGAGGCGGGACGCCGGGTGGCCGAGGGATTCATCCCCGTCCTTCGGCAGGTTCCGGGATTCGTGGCCTATTACTTCGTCGACGCCGGGGGTGGCGTGATGGTCTCCACCAGTGTCTTCGAGGACAGGGCCGGGGCCGAGCAGTCGGTCGAGCGGGCGGCGGAATTCGTGCGGGAGAACCTCGCGTCCCTGCTCCCCAACCCTCCCCTCGTCACGGCCGGGCAGGTCGTGGCCGCCGGGTAGCGGCCTCCGCGGCGGGGCGGCGGTACCCGGCGTGCCGGCGACGGAGCGGGCCGCGGGGCCCGGCGGGGCCCGCGGCGCCCCGCCCCGCCCGGCGCGGTGAATGCGCGGGACGCCGGCAGACGCACGGCTCCCACACCAACCCCCCCCGCGCCCCCCCCCCCCCCGCG
>NZ_JBHWBW010000048.1:10280-20218 GCF_042735675.1 Kitasatospora sp. NPDC059571 | reverse complement strand
GGGCTGCGCCACGCGGTCCGGGAGGACCGGCCCGAGCGGGTTCCCGACCTGGCCCTGCTCGAGGCGCCGCGCCCGCCGTGGACGTGCTGGCGGCCGGTGTCGGGCCCGCCGCCCGGCCTACTCGAAGCGCGTCGCGTCGCCGGCCCCGTACCGGACGATCTCCGCCTCGCCGCTGGAGAAGTCGACGACCGTCGTGGGTTCCGTGCCGCAGTCGCCGGAGTCCACGACCGCGTCCACGACGTGGTCGAGCCGCTCCTTGATCTCCCAGCCCTGGGTCATCGGCTCGTCCTCACCGGGGAGGAGCAGCGTGCTGGAGACCAGGGGCTCGCCGAGTTCGGCGAGCAGTGCCTGGGTGACGACGTGATCGGGGATGCGCACGCCCACCGTCTTCTTCTTGGGATGCAGGAGGCGGCGCGGGACCTCCTTGGTGGCGGGGAGGATGAAGGTGTAGCTGCCCGGGGTCGCCGCCTTGATGGCGCGGAAGACGTCGTTGTCGATGTGGACGAACTGCCCCAGCTGCGCGAAGTCCTGGCAGACCAGGGTGAAGTGGTGGCGGTCGTCGAGACGCCGGATGGACCGGATCCGGTCGAGGCCGTCGTGGTTGCCGAGCCGGCAGCCGAGCGCGAAGCAGGAGTCGGTCGGGTACGCGATGAGGGCGCCGGCCCGAAGGCTGTCGGCCACCGTGCCGATGGTGCGGGACTGAGGTGTCTGCGGGTGCACGTCGAAGTACTTCGCCATTGGCCGACCTTACGGGATCCACGGGGCCCTGGCAGGACGTCAGGGTCGCATTTCCCGGGTGTCGCTCCGCGACCGGCGTGCACACGGGGCCCGGGCCGTCCGCCGGGCACCGGCGATCCGGTGATCTCGCCCGCCCGTGCCTGCGGGCGACGGACGCAGGGACGAGACTGGAGGGAGTGAAGGGGGCGACCCGCGCCGTGCCACCGCACGGCCGATGGGAGTGATCATGCAGCTCGAACTCCTCAACCAGAGCCCCAAGTATCCGCCCGCCCGCCTCGTCGATCCGCCCCGGCACGGCTACGTCTACCTGGCCGCCGCCGTCGCACCGCCCACCGGCCCGCCCTTCCCCCGTGCCAACGAGAGGCGGACCGGGCTGCTCGACCGCCTCAAGGCGCTCGCCGGCGAGATCGAGGCCGACGAGAGCGTGGAGAGGGCCACCGTCTACCGTGCGATCGTCATCCCGCCGGCCACCGGCTACGCCCGGCAGCCCCGCTTCCACCAGGCCCGCTACGACGTCGCCGTCCTCGTCGAGACCACCTCCGTCGACCGCCTGGACGGGCTGGAGGACACCGACCCCTACCGGGCCCTCGTCACCGCGGTGGGCAAGGCCTCCGCCGACACCCTCGTCATGCGGGCCTCCTGCCTCAAGTCCACCGGGGACGTCGACAAGTCCCGTCCCGGCCTGTTCCTGTTCAACCACTTCGTGGCCGAGGACCGCGCCGTCGCGCTGGAACTCTGGGACCACCTCGCCGGCTGGTACGCCCGGGAGACCGGCCTCGACAACTCGACCCTCCTCCAGCCGATCGGCGACGCCGACTACGCCTTCGTCAACCACGCGCGCTGGGACGTCGGCGTCCCCCGCTTCCTCCTCCGGCAGCTGGCCAGACCCAGCTTCCGCAGCTACGTGCAGACCAACCTCCTCGTCAACCGCACCGGAGCGATGCCTCTGCTCTACCGCCTGGCCTGACCGGCCACGGAGCGTGACCGACTGCTTTTGCGGGGTTCCGGTGCCGGGGGGACGCTGGGCGGGGACGATCGGCGTCCGCGCAGTCGAGGAGGTTCACCCGTGACGTTCATCCAGATCATCGAGTACCGGACGAAGCGCATCGACGAATTCACCGCCCTGCTGGACAGCTGGGTGGCGCAGAACGAGGGCAGCAGCATCGCGACGCGGGCCGTGCAGGCCCGGGACCGGGACGGGCAGGACGTGTACCTCAACATCGTGGAGTTCCCCTCCTACGAGAAGGCGATGGAGAACTCCGACCGCCCGGAGACGGCCCGGTTCGCGGCGCAGCTCGCCGCGCTCTGCGACGGGCCGCCGGTGTTCCGGAACCTCGACGTGCTGACCGAACGGCACCTCCAGGACTGAGCACCGGGCCCGGGGGGGGGGGGCCGCGCGCCGCGGCGGGGGGGCCCGCCCCGCCGCCGCCACCCGGGCCGCGCACCGCGCGCCGCGCGGCGCGCGGGCCCGCGGTTTTACGGTACCCCGGACTTCCACCCCTAGCGCCCCCAGGCGCAGCCCGCCGGGGGCCGGGGGGGGGCCCCCCCGCCATAATGGGGGCGCCCCCCCGCCGCCCTACCGCACGTCGGGGGCAGGGCGCGAGGTACGGTCGGCGGCCGTGCGCTCCGGCCGGGTGCGGGAGCGGAAGGTGCGGCGGTAGGTGTCCGGTGGCACGCCCACCGTGCGGTTGAAGTGCCGGCGCAGTGTGGCGGCGGTGCCCATGCCGGCCGCCGCCGCGATGGAGTCGACGGTGTCGTCGGTGGTCTCCAGCAGCTCCTGGGCGTGCCGGATCCGCTGGGTCAGCAGCCACTGCAGGGGCGTGGTGCCGGTCGCCGACCGGAAGTGGCGGCCCAGGTTGCGCGAGCTCATCCGCGCCTGACGGGACAGGTCCTCCACGGTCAGCGGGCGGTCCAGGCGCGCGAGCACCCACGGGAGCAGGCCGGCGAGCGGGTGGTTGTCCGGGGCGGGCACCGGCGTGGTGACGAACTGGGCCTGGCCGCCGTCGCGGTGCGGCGGGACGACCAGGTGGCGGGCGAGGGTGTTCGCGACCGACGACCCGTGGTCGAGGCGGACGAGGTGCAGGCAGAGGTCCATGGCGGCGGCCTTGCCCGCCGAGGTGAGCACCCGGCCGTTGTCCACCCAGAGGACGCCCGGGTCGACGTCCACCGCGGGGTGCCGGGCGGCGAGCTCCCGGGTGTGCGCCCAGTGCGTGGTCGCCCGCCTCCCGTCCAGGAGGCCGGCGGCGGCCAGGACGAACGCCCCCGTGCAGAGCGAGGCGACGCGTGCGCCGGCGTCGTGGGCCGCGCGCACCGCGTCGACGAGGTCGGCGGGCGGTGCCCGGTCGATGTCGGCCCAGCCCGGGACGATCACGGTGTCGGCGTGCGCGAGCCGGTCGAGCCCGTGATCGGGCTCCAGCCGGAAGCGGCCGACCCGGACGGCGTCCGGACCGCAGAGGGCGAGTTCGTACCAGGGGACCGTCACGGCGGCCGGGGCCGAGCCGAAGACCTCGCAGGCCAGGGCCAGTTCGAAGTGCAGCATCCCGTCGGTGACGGCCAGTGCGACAGTGGCCATGTCCGGAATTGTACGAGTAGTGGCGTTCCGGACACTCGTGCGGGGTGCCGGCGCTCGGCAGGATGGCCGTGACGGATCGCAGCAGGTCGGGTGAGGACGGAGGAGGTCCCATGGGATCGGGGCAGACGGTGGTGGTGTTCGGTGCGTACGGTCACACCGGACGGTTCGTGGTGGCGCGGCTGCACGACCGCGGGTTCGTCCCGGTGCTGTCGGGCCGGGACGGGGCGAAGCTGGCGGCGATGGCGGCGACCGGGCCGGGGTGGGACGTCCGCCCGGCGTCGGTGGACGACCCGGCCGCGCTGGACCGCGCACTGGCGGGCGCGGCGGCAGTGATCAACTGTGCCGGGCCCTTCGCCGTGACCGCGGCCCCCGTCATCGAGGCGGCACTGCGCGCCGGGATCCCGTACGTGGACGTCGCGGCGGAGATCGAGGCCAACGTCGACACCTTCGCGGACTTCGCGGACCGCGCCCGGGCCGCGGGGACGGCGATCGTCCCCGCGATGGCCTTCTACGGCGGCCTCGGCGACCTGCTGGCCACCGCCGCGATGGGCGACTGGACGGCCGCCGACGAGGCGCACATCGCCTACGGGCTGAGCGGCTGGCACCCCACCGCCGGGACGCGTGCGGCGGGCGCCGTCTCCCGGCAGCGGCGGGGCGGCCGGCGCGTCCGCTACACGGCGGGCCGCCTGGAGTACTGGCAGGACGCCGCGCCGACCCTCACCTGGCCCTTCCCTGAGCCGATGGGCCCGCGGGCCGTCATCGGCGAGTTCTCGATGGCCGATGTGGTGACCCTGCCCAGCCACCTCGCCGTCCCCGAGGTGCGCACCTACATGACCGTCGAGGCGGCCGGGGACCTGTCGGCGCCGGACACACCGGTGCCGAGTGCGGTCGACGACCGGGGCCGATCGGCACAGACCTTCCTCGTCGACGTCCTGCTGCGCTCCGGCGGCACCGAACGGCGTGCCGTGGCGAGGGGCCGGGACATCTACGCGGTCACCGCGCCGCTCGCGGTGGAGGCGGTCGAACGCATCCTCACCCGGCGGACCAGGACGGTCGGTGTCGCCTCCGCGGGCGAGATCTTCGACGCGCCCGACTTCCTCCGCTCCCTGTCCCCGCACATCTCCGTGGAACTGCAGGCGTAGCGGGGCGTGACCCACCCGGCGGCCTCGGTTCAGCGCCGGGTGAGCCGGTGGCCGGTCAGGTCACCAGTGGAGCAGCGAGGCGTCGAAGAAGCGGGCGTGCAGCAGGGGCCGTCGATGTGCGGCGCGGTGGCCAGGTAGTTCGGGCAGTCGGTGACCCGCCCGCGTAGCCGGAGACGTTGCTGAAGACGAGGTGGAACAGGCCGTCCGCGCGGGTGAGGTCGGGGGCCCGGACGCCGCCGGAGTCCTGGCAGCCGGTCAGGTCCAGCAGGCGCAGGCTGTCCAGGGCCCCGCCGAGGGGGCGCCAGGTGACCAGGTCCCGCGAGTGGGGCAGGCGCACGCCGGGGTACCACTCGAAGGTCGAGGTGGCCAGGTAGTAGTCCGTGCCGACGCGCAGGATCGACGGGTCGGGGTGCGAGCCGGGCAGCACCGGATTGTGTATCAGCGCTGTGCGCGACTGCGGGATGTGCTCGTCCACCTGCGCCTTCCCGTGGCTGCCTCCCGGGCGGGCGGCGAGCGAGGGGAACGCCAGTGTCGAACGCGTTTGCGGGCAAGGACGGACGGGCGGGGTCGGCGGGTCGCCGCGGATCTGCCGAACCCGGTTCGGGTGCAGGCCCGTTGGGACTTCCGATCGGGCTGCCCGTCAGGCCGTCACCGGTGCTCGGGTGACGGCCCGACGGGCGCCTGGTCGATCATGCGCCGACGCCGGTCAGGGCCTGGCGGGCGAGCCGGGTGAGGCGTGCGGTGCGGTTGGTGCGCTGGGCGGCGCGGGCCAGGCGGTGCTGCTCGGCGACGCGCAGCCGCGCCTCGATGGTCGCCCGGGCCGCATCGAGCTGAAGGTCCATGGTGATCTCCCCCTGACGGGCGGTCTGCGGCATCACGGTGATGCCGGTCCGAAGGCCGCCCTCGCACTTGAGATTCTACACCCGATCGCGCCCGCGTCCTTTCATTTTCTGGTCAACGGCAAATGAACCCCTTCTTATCGAAGGTTGCGAGCGGGTTCCGAAGGTGAACCCCGCGAGTCGGCCGGCCGCGGCCGAAGGGTTCCTGTCGTGACCGTGCACCGGATGCCGCCCGCCGAGGCCCCCGTCTCCGTCGAGCTGGTGCGACGACCGCCGCGGCGCGCGGAGGCCGCCCGCTTCGGTCGGTGGCGGTGCGGGCGCCGACGGGTGGTCAGCTGTGGTTGACGATGACGGAGATGCCCCAGCCGATGGCCGCGAGCACCACGGCGAAGCACATCCCGGCCCGTGTGTAACCGACGGGGCCGGCGGTGGACCGGTCGGTGGTCGCCGCGCCCGCCCGGGCCGGTGGGTTGAGGGCCCGCAGGCCGACCGCGAACAGGGCGGGCAGGCCGGCGCCGGCGAGCATGCCGACGACGACGATCCTCCACAGGGCGTTCAGGTTGATCCAGGAGTTCACGGTGCCGCCCCCTCCGACTCCGGTGCCGGCAGCAGCGATCCGGTCCACGCGGCATTGACGTTCTCCGGTGTCACCGCCGGCCGGCGGGAGGCGACGAAGAAGGCGATCGACGCCAGCACCAGCACGATGAAGATCACCACCACCCCGGCGGTCCCGCCGATCCCCTCCGCGGCCCCGTAGGCGAGCGCACCGACCGCAGCGGCCGCCGGCAGGGTGAGCAGCCAGGCCGCCACCATCCGGCGGGCGACGTGCCAGCGCACGGTGGCGCCCTTCTTGCCGACTCCCGCGCCCAGGATCGACCCGGTGGCCACGTGGGTGGTGGAGAGCGAGTAGCCGAAGTCCGTGGAGGAGAGGATCACCGCCGCCGAGGCCGACTCGCTGGCCATGCCCTGCGGCGACTCGATCTCGACGAGCCCCTTGCCCAGCGCGCGGATCACCCGCCAGCCGCCGAGGTACGTGCCCAGGGCGATCGCCACCGCGCAGGAGGCGATCACCCAGGTCGGGGACGTCGCCCCGGACTTGAGGGTCCCGTTGGCGATCAGTGCCAGGGTGATGACGCCCATGGTCTTCTGCGCGTCGTTGGTCCCGTGGGCGAGCGAGACCATGGAGGCGGAGCCGACCTGGCCGATCCGGAAGCCGTGCCCGCGCGGGCGTTCGGGTACGCCGCGGGTGAGGCGGTAGACCAGGTAGGTGCCGACGGCGGCGACCGCGCCGGCGATGAACGGTGACAGCGCCGCGGGGACGATCACCTTGGAGACCAGGCCCTGCCACTTGACGGCCGAGGCGCCGGCCGCCGCCATCGTCGCCCCGACCACGCCGCCGATCAGCGCGTGCGAGGAACTGGAGGGGATGCCGAGGTACCAGGTGGCCAGGTTCCACAGGACGCTGCCGGTCAGCCCGGCGCAGACCACGGTCAGGGTCACGTCCTGGGTGTCGACCAGGCCGCCGGCGATGGTGGCCGCGACGGCGGTCGACAGGAAGGCTCCGACGAGGTTCAGCACCGCCGACACGGCGACCGCGACGCGCGGCGGCAGTGCCCCGGTGACGATCGAGGTCGCCATGGCATTGCCCGTGTCGTGGAAGCCGTTGGTGAAGTCGAAGCCCAGCGCGATGACGACCACCAGCGCCAGGACCGCATCGTTGCCGGTCACGAGCCCGAACCTAACCTGACGCTCCCACCGGCCCACCGCTGCGACACCCCCGCCCACCGGGTGGCCCAGGGCTGTCAGTCGGTCGGACCAACATCCCGCCGCAGCGGGGAGCCACGCCCCGGTCGCGCCGCCGTCGCCGCCGCGCCGGCGGGGGAGCCGGGCTGGGGGCGCCGCAAATCCGTGGAGCCCTGCGAGCCCGCGTGGTCTACTCGCGGCGTGGGCAGCTCGAACATGAACTACCGCGGCTCCGGATTCTGGGTCCGTGACCACCAGGCCGAAGTATGGCTCTACCTCTTGGCGCAGGAGGCCAGGGCGGTCGCCGGTGCGCCGGCGTGGCTGGCGCATGCCCGCGGAGACTGGGAGATGCAGGCCACGGCCGGCTTCATGGGGTGCGTCTCCGCATGCCTCGACGAGCACCTCGGCACCGACCCCGACCGCGTCGCGCTCGTGCTCCGCCTCTCGGAGGGCGTCCTGCAGCGCCTGCTCGAGCTTGCTCCGACCGTGCCGAAGGATCTCGTGAACTCCTTCGGCACGGGCGGGGATCAGGAGGAGTTCCCCCACGACCTGCCCGTCGGCCCGCTACTGGCCTGCGGCCGTGCCTTCGCCGGCCTGCTGCGCGGTGAGGTCCCGCCCGGCGACACCACGTGGGCGGGCTGACCCCCCTCGAGTGCACTGTCGCGTCCAACCCGGAAGGCACCCGGGAGGAGCCGGCCCGGGAGATCGTTGTCGAGGCCGAGCGGCTGCTCGCCGGCCCCTGGCCGCCGCCGGACCGATGCGCGGTGGCTCGTGGCGCGGTGCCGGGCCCACGGGGCGGTGGTGCTGGCAGGATGGGGCCCATGGAGCGTGTGGTCGGGATCGGTGGGTACTTCCTGCGGGCTGCGGATCCGGCGTCGCTGGGTGCGTGGTACCGCGACTGCCTGGGTCTGGATGCGGATGAGAACGGCCTGTGGCGCCCGGACGCGGGCCCGACGGTGTTCGCGACCTTCGAGTCCGGGACGGACTACTTCGGGTCACCCGCTCAGCAGACGATGCTGAACTTCCGGGTCCGTGACCTGGACGCGATGCTCGCCCAACTGCGCGCCAAGGGTGCGGAAGTGGCCGGGGAGACGCAGGAGATGGACGGCGTCGGCCGGTTCGGGTGGGTGACCGATCCCGAGGGGAACCGCATCGAGTTGTGGCAGCCGGCCTGACGGCACCCGCTCGCGGACTCCGACGGTCGGTCGCCGCCGTGCGGGCCGTGGCGCCAATGCTGCGGCGGCGGTGGGGGTGGCCGTGCGGACGGCAGCCCGGGCGGACGCTGCAGCCGATACCCGGGAGGGGTATCGTTCACTCCGGGCAGTCGAGAACCCCTCGACCGGCCCGGCAACGGCACCGCAGGACGGGAGAGCACCACGGTGGACGGCACCACGGCCGAGCGGACGGCATCCGGCCGCCTCCTCACCGTGTGCGCCCTGCTCCTCGGCCTGTTCCTCATGCACGGCGCCCCCGCCGCAGCCGGCGGATGCCACGCCGTCATGACCCGGACGACGGCCGCCACCTCGCCGGCCGGGATGCACGACGGCCCCGCACACGCGGCGGGCCCCGCCGCTCCCGGCCCAAGTGCACAGCGCGAGGGCCACGACGGCGCAGCCGGGGGCCAGTGCGTCTCCACCCCGGCCCAGACCCGCGCCGCCCTCGCCCCGCCGCCGCTGCTGGCGGTGCTCCCGCTCCTGGCCCTTGTCACCCGGTCGCTGCTGCGCCTGCCCGCGGGATCGGTGCTGCGCCGCCGCCGCGGACCGCCGACGCCCGGCCGCGTCCTTCTCACCCAGGTGTGCATCTCCCGGACCTGACCGGGCCCGCCCGACCCCGGACACGGGGACGGGTTCCGGCCCGATGTCCGCGCGTGCCCGGCACGCCCACCTGAGAGACCATCACCCATGTCCTCTTCTCGTCCGCACCACCGCCGTACCCTCGCCGCCGCTGCCGCGGCCGCCGTCCTGGCCGCTGCGCTGACCGCGTGCGGCACCTCCGGTACGGGCCACGGCATGGCCGGCATGGACCACGGCGCGACGGCGTCCGCCGGCGCGTCCGCCGCCCCCTCGCAGCTCATGGCAGGCATGGACCCCATGCCCGGCATGGGCAGCAACGGCCTGTCCGACAACCAGGCCGGCTACCGGCTCACCGCCACGGACACCGCCGCACCCGCCGGGAAGGCGGTCGACTACCGGTTCGCGATCACCGGGCCGGACGGCCGGCCGGTGACCGACTTCGCCGTCGAGCAGACCAAGCGGATGCACTTCTACGCCATCCGCGGCGACCTGACGGGCTTCCAGCACCTCCACCCGACCATGGCCTCCGACGGCACCTGGACCGCCCCGCTGACCGCGCTCACCCCCGGCACGTGGCGGCTCTACACCTCCTTCACCCCGGACAGCGGCGACGGCAAGGGCAACTCCCTCGTCCTGTCCCGGACGGTGACGGTGGCCGGCGCTGCCCCCAGCGAGCAGCTGCCGCCCGCCTCGGCCACCGCCGTGGTCGACGGCTACACGATCACCGTCAAGGGCAGCCCGATGGCGAACATGGCCCACGAGATGACGATCAGCGTCGCCAAGGACGGCAAGCCGGTCACCGACCTGCAGCCCTACCTCGACACCTACGCCCACCTGACCGCCTTCCACTCCGGCGACGCGGCCATCGCCCATCTGCACCCCGAGACCACCGTCAACGGGGACCACGGCGGCCCGGACCTGACGTTCCACGCGGAGTTCCCGCAGTCCGGCAACTGGCGGCTCTTCCTGCAGTTCCAGACCGGCGGCCGGCTCCACACCGCCTCCCTCACCCTCGAGGTCGGCTGACCGGCGGCCGGCGGGGGGGGGCCACCCCCCCCCCCCCGCCCCCGCCGGCCGCGGCGCCGGCGCGCGGGGGGGGGGGGGGGCGGGC
>NZ_JBHWBW010000048.1:0-10270 GCF_042735675.1 Kitasatospora sp. NPDC059571 | reverse complement strand
TCCAGTTCCACACCGGGCGCCGGCTCCACACCCCCTCCCTCACGCTCCAGGTCGGATGACCCCCGCCCGGGGAGCCGCCATCACCGGCACCCCGGCTTCGCCGCGGCTCGCCGGCGACGGGGGGTCAGGGGCGTGCGGACCGCCGTCCGGTGCCGGCGGAGCGGGGCGAGGCGGTCCGTGTGCGCGACGCGGCTGCCGAGGCCGAGGCGAGGACGAGGAAGCTCGCAACCGCGTAGAAGACCGCCGGCCCTGAGCTGAAGATGCGGACCTCGCCCTTCAGCGCCTCGTGGTACTCGCTCTCGGTGAGCTCGACCCGGACACTGTGCTGCGGCTGCGTGGTCCGGTCCCAGGACGTGTAGTAGTAGCCCGACGCGTCCGCCTTCGCGTCCTCGGCCGTGCCGGCACCGGTGGCCACCCCGAGCGCGGCGAGGCAGCACACGACCGCATAGGTGACCTTGAGGGCGGGCGGCAGCGCCGGGACGTACCGGACGAGGAGATGGCCGTTGGCCCGGTCCGTCAGCCGGGCCGCAACGATGCAGCGGAACAGTGCCACGACGAAGACGGGGAACACCCCGACGAACAGGGCCGCGCAGAGCCACGCCGGCACGGTGAACCTCCCGGGCAGCCAGGTCGAGACCAGGCAGAGCAGCGCGGCTCCGCAGAGCGCCGACGCCAGTACGAAGTGGACCCGGTAGCTGCCGCGCAGCTCGCCCATGTCGATTCCCCCCCGACGGAACGTGACCGACTGGCACCGTAGTCCCGACCGACATACCGGGGAAGCGCATTTCCGGGGGCTGCCGCAGGCCGCGCTCGGCGGGGAAACCGCAGGCGCGGTCGCCCGGGCAGCGGGTCGCGAGCCGGTGTTCGCGCCTGGTGGCGGCCGGGGCTCCACCGGCGCACCCGGTCCTCGCGGTGGAGCCTGAATCGGCGTCACACCCCCACTCCACGAACGGCCGGAGCCACTGGACGTGCGGCTGCGCCCCGGCGCACCGCCCGGCCCGCGCCTTCCTCCCTTCGTGCTGGCGTGTCGGACGCCCGCCCGCGGTCACCGACGCGAGGCTGACGGGAGAGCCCCCATCGGAAGGAGCGAGAATGCCCGAGATCACCACCCCGTACGCCACCGGCACCCCGTGCTGGGTCGACCTGATGGCCAAGGACCAGCAGGCCGCACTGGACTTCTACCGCGACCTGCTCGGCTGGCAGGGCCGGCCCGGACCGGCGGAGTTCGGCGGGTACGCGGTCTGCGAGCTGAACGGCAAGGCCGTCGCCGGCATCGGCCCGGCGATGGCGCCCGAGGGCATGCCCGAGCCGCCGACGGTGTGGACCGGCTACCTGGCCAGCACCGACGCCCAGGCCACCCAGGACGCGATCGTCTCGGCGGGCGGCACCCTGCTCGTCCCGGTCATGGACGTCGGCAACCTGGGTCGGATGCTGATCGCCGCCGACCCGCAGGGGGCGGTGTTCGGGGTGTGGCAGCCCGTCGAGTTCTCCGGCGCGCAGGTGGTCAACGAGGCGGGCGCGCTCACCTGGAACGAGCTGCACACCGACGACGTCCCGGCCGCCACCGCGTTCTACGGCGAGGCGTTCGGCATCGAGATCGAACCGCTCAAGGGGGCCGACTCATACTGGGAGCTTCGGGTCGGCGGCCGCGCGGTCGGCGGCGTCACCCTGCTCGCGAACGACCCGCAGGGCACCCCCGCGCACTGGCTGACCTACTTCGCGGTCGACGACGTCGACTCCACCGCGGACGCCCTGGTCAGGGCCGGGGGCACCGTCCTGGCCCCGCCGTTCGACATGATGGCCGGCCGGATGACCGTGGTCGCCGACCCGCAGGGCGCCCCGTTCGCCATGATCAATCCGACCCCGATGTAAGGCGCACCGCCGCGGGCCGCCACCCGACCGGGCGGCGGCCCCGCGCCTGTGCAGCCGCGCGGTGACCCACCCCCCGGTGGCTCAGGCCTCCGGCGCGTCGGCGTCTGCGTCTGCGTCGGTGCCTCTCGGGGCGGTGGCGGGGGCGAGCGAGGCCAGGAAGTCGTCGAAGGCCCGATCGGCTCGTTCGACGTCGCCGGTGGCCTCGATGTCCATGATCAGGCCGCGGACGACCGCGAGGACGAGGGTGCCGAGTTCCGGGCGGCCCATGCTGCGCATGCCGTCCTCGAAGGGTTGCAGCCAGTCCGTGGTGGCCTCGCGGCGAAAGCCCGGCCACAGCCGCTGCCCGGCGTCCTCGCGGAGCCTGCCGAACATGCTGAGGTACGGCCGCCCGGCCGGTCCGGTCATGACCTGCCAGGCCCGCCGCAGCGTGGTCGGGTAGGGCTCGTCCGGTCGCGGGGCGACCAGTTCACCGAAGAAGTCGCGCTGCCGCCGGCGCGCCCGTCCCAGGGTCTCCCGCAGCAGCGCGTCCCTCGTCCCGAAGTGGTAGATCAGCATCCGGGTCGAGGTGCCGGACGCCGCCGCGAGCGGTTCGAGGCGGTCGGGCAGGCCGTGGGCGAGCGCGTGGTCGACGCACGCATCGAGGATCCGGTCGCGGATCTCGGGCTGCTTGTGTCGTCCCACGGCCGCACTTTTTCACGTAACTGGCGGTACGTCTACCGTGGATTCCAGGGCAGCCGGACGGAGGAGGAAGAGATGCGGGTCGTCTTCGTGCACGGGGCGTGCGTCCGTGACGGATCGTGGTGGTGGCACCTGGCCGCTGCGGCCCTGGAGGCGCGCGGCATCACCAGCGTGGCCGCGGCGCTGCCGAGCTGCGGCGAGGACGGGCGGCCCCCCGGACCCCGGGGGCCGGGGCTGCCCGAGGACGTCGCCGCGGTGCGCGCCGCCCTGTCCGAGGGGGACGAGCCGACCGTGGTCGTGGCGCACAGCTACGGCGGCATCGTCGCCGCCGAGGCGGCGGTGGGCGTCGCGACGGTGCGCCACCTGGTGTTCGTGTCGAGCTACCTGCCCGAGCCCGGCGAGTCGCTGTCGACGTTCGGCGCCGACGTGCCGCCGCCGTTCCTGGACTTCGACCCCGACCGCGGCACGTTCGGCGCCAGGCCCGAGCTGTTCGCCGAGACGTTCGCCCAGGACTGCCCGCCGGACGTCGTCCGCGACGCAGCCGCCCGGCTGACCCGCCAGACGCTCGCCGTGCTCCAGCAGCCCGTACGGGCGGTGGCCTGGCACGACCTGCCCACGACGTACGTGGTGTGCACCGAGGACCGGGGCACCCCGGCGGCGGCGCAACGCGAATGCGCCCGCCGCGCCGACGAGGTCATCGAGGTCCGGGCGGGTCACCACCCGTTCCTGTCCCGGCCGGAGACCGTCGCCGACCTCCTCGCGAACCTGTCCTGACGGCCGTGCGGACCGGCGCGTCCGCCCCCGCCCACCGGCGGGCCTGCCGTCCCTGGCCCCCCTGATGCACCGCCCCGGCCAGGCCGGGAAGAGTGGACGGCATGTCAGAGATCGCCGGGACCGCGAGCTCCGCCTGCCGTCCCCGGCCCCCCGGGGCTCGCCCCGGCCGCCTGGCCGGACTGGACCTCGCCCGTGGGCTCGCCGTGTTCGGAATGTTCGCCGCACACCTCGGACCCGACCCGGAGGCGGGAGGCCCGGTCGGCGCCGCCATGCGCCTCGCCCACGGGCGGGCCTCCGTGCTGTTCGCCGTGCTCGCCGGTTGCTCGCCGGTTGCTCGCCGGTCGCCCGTCCGGGGACCGGCCGGGACGCCCGTCGCACGGCCGCCAGGATCGCCGTCCGCGCCTGCCTGCTGATCGCCCTCGGCGCCGCCCTGGCCGCGCTCGATCCGCCGATCACCCTCATTCTCACCGCCTGCGGCGCGTACTTCCTGCTCGCCCTGCCGCTGCTCCGCCGTTGCCGCTGTTCGCCGTATTCGTCGCCGGGACGCTGCTGGTGGCCGGGCTGTGGACGGCGCGCTTCGCCCGCGGTCCTCTGGAGGCGCTGGTACACACCGGGCGACCCTGGTCGCCCGGCTGGTGCCGTAGCCGCGGCGGACGGTCCGGGCCGGCGCGTCTCGTCGGCGTCGTCGACGCCGTTGCCGAAGACGCCGTCGATGCCCAGACCGAAGCGAGGCTCGGGCCCGGAGGTGATCTTCTCGTCTCGGTCGTTGGTGCACGTACGGCGGTGCGTGGCCGACCGTCAACGACGGCTGTCCGGAACGGATTACGCGGGCTCGTTCGTACAGCTCGTGCCGCCCGGGGCCTGTCGGTGCCGGGGGATACGGTCGCGAAGTGCGGGCGTGGTGCCCGTGCTCCCAACACGGGCGGGACGGGCATGCGGTGACGGCGTCGACGGTTCTGCACTTTCCTCGGGCCCACGACGGGACAGCCGGGCCCCTGCACCTGGCGGCAGATCGCGACGGCCCGGTCATCCTGGTGTCCACCAACGACGGCCGGGACGGGGTGTGCCGCTGGGACGCCGCGAGGGGAACGCTGCTCTGGCGTTCGACCGACGACCTGTCAGGTGTCAACGATCTCGCCGCGGTGCGCCTGCCCGGCGGACGGTGGGTGGTGGCGGCCGCGGGGGACGACGGGGTCGACTGCTGGGATGCCGGCACCGGTGATGGGCTGTCGGGCCGTGAGCGGCACTCGGGCACGGTGTGGGGCCTGGCGGCCGCCCACCTGGCCGACGGCGGGGCGATGCTGGTCGGGGCCGGTGACGGGGGAGAGGTGCACCGCTGGGACCCGCTGACCGGCCGACCGCTCGGCGCGCCGCTCCTCGGGCACCGCGGCAGCGTGAAGTCCGTCGCTGCGCAGACGCTGCCGAACGGCAGGACCGTGATCGCATCGGGCGGCGACGACGGACATGTCCATTGTTGGGATGCCACCACCGGTCGGAGCCTGGGCACACCGCTCGAAGGTTCCGGTTCGTTCACCCAGGTGTGCCTGGTACCGCCGGCGGACGGGAGAACGTTGATCGCGGCCTGTGACACCGGAGGGTCCCTGCACCGATGGGACGCCATCGACGGCATCCCGGTCGGTTCGCCGGTCGAGATGGGTGCGTACGCGCCGATGCTGTCGGCGGTCCGACTCGGAGGCGAACCGGTCCTGGTCACCTCGGGGGAGGACGGCACAGTTCGCCGATGGCATGCAGTCACCGGCGAACTCATCGACACCTCCTTGGCCGGCGTGGCCGCCATGGCCGCTGTGCGAGGTGACGGCACGGTCCTCCTCGCGACGGGCACCCGTGCCGGCGACCTCACCGTCCACGCGATCGGGCAGGCTCACGGCTGATGCCGTCTCGCAGGGGCCGTGCCGACGGGTGTCAGCTGAACGACCAGACCGCGATCAGGGCGACCGTGAGTACGGTGAGCGCTCCGAACCAGCTGAAGACCGCCAGTCTCCTGCGGGGGGTGCCGAGCGGGTCGAGGCGGTCAGAGGGGAGGCGCCGGGCGAGTCCGGCCAGGGCGCAGAGCGCTCCGCCGGACGTGCCGGCCAGGCCGAGGAGCAGTCCGGCGGCATCGTTGGCGAAGGCGTGGGCGCCGGGCTCCACACAGGCGCCGGCCCCGGAGCACCGCACCTGCACGACCGTGCCGGCGTCGTAGAGGCGATCGGCATCGGCGAGCTCCCAGCGCCCGGCAGGTGTGCCGCCGGCGGCCGGATCGCCGTGGCCCTGGCAGACGGCGGTCCGGCTCCGCCCGTGGTGGTCCCACCGGCAGCCGTCGACGGTCATCCGGAGCAGGGGACTGCCCGTCCGCCCCGACACGAGGGCCAGGTCCTGTGCCGCGAACACACCGACGGAGATCCCGAGTCCGAGGAGGGTCACGGCGAGCAGCAGATGGAACCCGCCCTGCGATCGCGTCGTCGACGCCGATCGGCGCGTCCGCGGTGCGGCGGGCCGCGTCCAGTCCGTGCGGTAAAGACGCTTCTGCCGGGCCCTCGTCGACGGCATGTCTACCCCCAGGTGGCTGACGACAGCCGACAGTGTGCCCAGCAACACGGACGGGCCGAAAGCGATTTCCCCGGGCCGCCCGGTGCGGCGGCCGCCGGCAGGTGCACGGCCACGCCCTGATCGGCCTCGACGCCGGGCCGCGGAGCCGGCCGACGACTGCGTGCCCGGAGTCGTGCGGCCGGGCCGAGTGCGGGGGTCAGGACTGCAGCAGGCGGTGCGCCGCGTCCGCGATGTGCCGGCGGGAGATGCCTGCCTCGTCGAGCAACTCCT
This sequence comes from Kitasatospora sp. NPDC059571, assembly GCF_042735675.1. NCBI lineage: Bacteria > Bacillati > Actinomycetota > Actinomycetes > Kitasatosporales > Streptomycetaceae > Kitasatospora > Kitasatospora sp. NPDC059571. The sequence continues at coordinate 4,126 of NZ_JBHWBW010000048.1, read as the reverse complement.
CCGGTGTGCCGGAGCCGGGCAGGTTCCGCACGGCGAGGTGGGCGGTGCCCGGGCAGAGCCGCTGCGCGGCGAGTGCGGTCAGGACGGCCTCGCCGATGCCTCCCTCGGGCCGGTGGTCCTCGGCGACCACGAGGTGCCCGGTGTCGAGGGCGGCCCGCGCGAGGACGTCGGAGTCCAGCGGCTTGACCGAGTAGAGGTCCACGACCCGTGCGCTGACGCCCCGTTCGGTGAGCAGGTCGGCGGCCGCGAGGCACTCGTGGACGGTGACGCCCGCACCCAGCAGAGTGACCCGGTCCGCACCGCTCGACCGGAGGGTCTTGGAGCCGCCGATCGGGAAGTCCTCGTCGGATCCGTACAGGACGGGGTAGGCGCCACGGGTGGCCCGCAGGTACGAGATGCCGTCCAGGTCGGCGGCGGCCGCGGTGAGGGCTGCGGCCGACGTCGCGTCACTCGGGTACAGCACGGTGGAGCCGTGCACGGAGCGCATCATGGCCAGGTCCTCCAGGCCCATCTGCGACGGGCCGTCGGGGCCGATCTCGACTCCGCAGTGCGTGCCGCACAGCGTCAGTGTGATGCCGGAGACGGCGGCCATGCGGATGAAGTCGTGGGCGCGGGTCAGGAACGCGGCGAACGTCGCAGCGTACGGGTGGCGGCCGCGCACCGCGGTGCCGACCGCCGTGGCGACCATCTGCTGCTCGGCGATGTATGACTGGAAGAACCGGTCGGGGTGGGTCTCGGCGAAGTCCTGGGTGTGCGTGGAGTTGCCGACCTCGGCGTCCAGGACGACCACGTCCGCCCGCTCGCCCAGCGCCACCAGGGCCTTGCCGAAGGCCGACCGGGTGGCGACCTCCGCGCCGAGGTCGAAGCGCGGCAGTTCCACGGCGGTCCGTCCGCCGTTCCCGGTGCCGTCCGGGCCGTGGGCCGTGGCGGCGGCTGAGCCGGCGCCGGCCGCCGCCGGGGGTTGCGGCCCGTGGACGGTCAGGTGGCGCACGCCGCCGAGCTCCTGGATCGCCCGGTGGGCCAGGTCCTCGGGCAGCGGCTTTCCGTGCCACCCCTCGGCGTCGGCGACCTCGGCGACACCCCGGCCCTTGACCGTCCGGGCGATGACCGCCGTCGGGGCCTCGCCGTCCGCGGCGGTCCGCAGCGCCCGGTCGACGGCGGCCAGGTCGTGGCCGTCGACGACGAGGGGCCGGCAGCCGAAGGCCCGGACCCGGTCCGCGTAGCGCTCGGTGTCCCAACCCAGCGCGGTGGGGCCGCTCTGGCCGAGGCGGTTGACGTCGAAGATCGCGGTGAAGTTCGCCAGGCCGAGCCGGCCTGCCGCGTCCAGTGCCTCCCAGACCGAGCCCTCGGCGCTCTCGCTGTCGCCGCAGAGCACCCAGACCCGGGCCGGCTGCCGGTCGAGGTCGCGCACCGCCAGGGCGATGCCCACGCCGTAGCCGATGCCCTGGCCGAGCGAGCCGGTGGCGACGTCCACCCAGGGCAGCACCGGGGTGGGGTGGCCCTGGAGCCGGGCTCCGGCGCGTCGGTATCCGGTGAGCAGTTCCTCCTCGTCGATCGCCCCGGCCGCCCGGAACATCGCGTACAGCAGCGGGGAGGCGTGGCCCTTGGAGAAGACCAGGTGATCGGCGGCCGGATGGCCCGGGTCCTGCCAGTCGTAGCGCAGGTGGCGGGCCATCAGGACGGCCATCAGATCGGCCGCCGACAGGCTCGACGTGGGATGGCCGGACCCGGCTGCGGTGCTGGCGCGCACCGCGTCGACCCGCAGCTGCTGGGCGAGGTCGAACACCGCCCCGAGGTCGCTGGTGGGCCCGATCGGGCGGGTGGAGACGACGGGGTGGGCGGCCATGGCGGGTCCCTTCGTGGCTGAGCGGCCGGGCGCCGGGCCACCGGTGCGGCGACGGCGACTGCACGGCGACGGCGCCGCGCCGCCGCCCGGCCGGAGATCTCCTCGGCGCGTGCCCGAGAGTGCCCGGTTTATGCAGGAACCCGCTCGGTGGAGCGTGCCGGGCCGTCGGCAGCAGGCCGGCCGCGCGGCCCGTGCATGGCGTGGACGCCGCCGGGTACGCGCTCATCGACGACACCGCCGGAACGGCGACGAGCGGGGAACGACCATGCGGGACACGAGGGCGACAACGGAGCAGCGCACCACGGCCGGACGGCACGGTGCCGCCCGAGCGCCCGTGCGCCCGGCGGGCACCGACCTTTCCGGCGGAGCGCCGTGAGCGGGCCCCGGGATGCGGAGTTCACGGTCTGGGCACTCACCGTGGACGAGGACTCCCCGGGAGCGCCCGTCGCCGAGGTGTACGTCGAGGTCGGCCGCCGGTGGCACGGCGACCTGCTGGCGGACGCGATCGACAGCGGCTTCCACCTCGCGGTCGGCGAACCGCCGGACAGCACCGGCCTCCTGCTGACGAGCGGTGCCGAGATCGAACGGCTGCTCGTCGGCGGCCGGCGGTCGTGGGAGCCGCTGCCCCATCCGCTCGCCTCACCGCAGTGGTGGGCGGCTGCCCGTTCCGCCGGGCACGTCCTGGTGACCCTGGTACCACCTGGCACCTGGCAGGGCGGACCGGTCGCCACGGGGGCCGACGAGGAGCCCGGCGAGCACCCCCGCGGCGTCGCCACCGCCTGCGGGACCGCCGTGGTCCTGCACGGCACAGCCCGACTCGCGGTCCGTTGAGGCGGCCCCCGCCCGTCGGACGCCGGAATCACCCACTGTTTCCCTCGGGCCGTACGGGTAGAAGCCCGGGAGGCCCGACGACTGCCGGCCGGGCCTCACCGCTGCTGCCGGGGATGATGGACGTGAACGGCCCTCACTACCACCGCCGTGCCGCCCTGGCGCTCACGGGCGACTGCTTCGGTACGGCGATGCGGTTCGTGCGCCGCACCCTCTCCGAGTGGGCCCTGAGCGTCGACGGGTGCCCGACGAACGACATGGTCCTGGTCGCCGCCGAACTGCTGGGCAATGCGTGCGTTCACACGCCCGGGCCGACCGCCATCGACCTCGAACTGGACGACAGCGTTCTGACCGTGGCCATCACCGACGTCAGCCTCCGGCCACCGACCCTGCGCCCCTACCGGCCGGGGACGCCCGGTGGATACGGCCTGCACATCGTCGAGCGGCTCTCCACCCGATGGGGCTCCTACGCCGCGCCGGGCGGCAAGACCGTGTGGGCCACCCTGGACACGGCCGGCCGGGGGCCACGGCCGGTCGTCCTGGCCCCCGGCCAGGAGCCGCGCGAGCGGTCGTGACCGGCTGTCCCCGGTCGGGCCCGGTGCCCCGGGCACGGCCTCGGCGGTCACGGCTCGGTGGTTCGGCCCTCTTCGTGGCGGTCGTCGCCCGGTCGGCGGAGCCCCACTGCGTCGACCGTGTCAGCCCGCCACCGGCGGGCTCGCGGGGCGACGGCCCGTTGTTTGCGGTGAGGGCCGCTGGGGAGGCGCGCAGGAACGAATACCACCAGGGCGGCGGGACCGGTCAGCGTCCGCCCGTCCGCCCGCCGAGGAGAGGACGGCGCGCCATGACGCCGGTACGGAATCCGATCAGGACGGCACCGCCGCATGCCGCCGCGTCGGGAGGGATCCGGCCGTGTCCGGTGCGGCGCCGCATGTCGTCCGGCACCGGCGGGCGGGCCCCGGCACCCGCGGAGGACGGACGGATCCGCGTCCTCGTGCTGACCCGCTCCGACGGGCCGACGATCCGGGTCGCCGGCGAGATCGACCGACACACCGCACCCGTGCTCGTGGACGCGCTGTCCCAGCCGTGGGCGGCGATGACCCCGCCCGCCGTCGTCCGGGTCGACCTCGCGGCCGTGGAGTTCTGCGACTCCTCCGCGCTGCGGGCGCTGCTGGACGCCGAGCGGCGCGCCGCCGCGCACGGCAGCGCCCTGCTCCTCGTACACCCGTCCCGGCAGGTCATCCGACTGCTGGAGCTCAGCGGCGTCGACGCGGAGCTGGCCGTGGCGGGCTGACCCTGCCGCCGATCGGACGACGTACGTCCGCCGGACCCGAGGTACGGGAGGCGTGCCCACCCGCCCCGGAGTGCCGTCCGCGCGGCCTCGATGTACCGTCTTTCACCCGCCCGTGCAGGTGTGCGTCGGTGGTGCCGCGCAGACGCGGCGGACCCTGACCG
>NZ_JBHWBW010000047.1:18967-28218 GCF_042735675.1 Kitasatospora sp. NPDC059571 | reverse complement strand
CGGCGACCACCGCGGCCTCCGTCGCGACCTCCACCAGCACCCCGTGCTCGTGCATCAGCAGCCGCCGCGCCTCGTGCCCGGTGATCCCGCCGGAGCGGACGTCCACCGCGACCCGCAGCGGATCGACGGCCGCGATGTCCGCGAACCGCCCGAAACCGTCGCTCGCCACCGCGAACCGGCCGCCCGCCCGCACGGCCCGGCGCATCTCCTCGGCCGCCCGCAGCGACTCCCCGATCCGCTCGCCGCCGGTCGCCAGCGCCCGGCGCGCCTCGTCCAGCGACGCCAGCAGCAGGGCGCTCGCACTGGTCGACTGGGTCAGGTGGAACACCCGCTCCACCAACGGCTCCAGCCGCGCCGCGAACGGCCCCTCCGCCAGGTGCAGCATCGCCGCCTGGGTGAGCGCCCCGCCCAGCTTGTGGGTGCTCGACACCACCAGGTCGGCGCCCTGCGCCAGCGCGTTCGCCGGCAGCTCCGGGTGGAAGCCGAAGTGCGAACCCCAGGCCTCGTCCACGATCAGCGGCACGCCCGCCGCATGCGCCGCCGCGGCCAGCGCCGGCACGTCCGCCACCGCGCCGAAGTAGCTCGGCGTCACCACGTACGCCGCCGCCGCGTCCGGGTGCGCCGCCAGCGCGGCCGCCAGGTCCCCGGCCGCCACTCCGTGCGCGATCCCGAGCCCGGCGTCCACCGACGGCTGCACGAACGCCGCCCGCAGCCCCGACAGCACCAGGCCGTCCACCACGCTCGAGTGCACGCTCCGCTGCACCACCAGGGTGTCCCCGAGCGCCTGCGCGACCAGCGCGGCGATCCGGTTGCCCTGCGAGGCACCGTTGGTGAGGAACCACGTCCGGCGCGCGCCCCACGCCTCGGCCGCCAGCCGCAGCGCCTGCTCCATCGGGCTGTCCGGCCCCAGGTCGACACCGTCGAGCAGCGGCGGCACGTCCAGCCGCAGCACCCGCGCGCCGACCAGGCCGGCGAGAGCGCCGAAGCGGTCCGGGTCGGCCGCGTGGCCGGGCACGTTCAGGCGCAGCCGGTCGGCGGCGGCCTCGCGGCACACCGCCTCGGCGTACGGCGCGCGGTGCTGCCCGCCGAGGTACGAGGTGCAGGTGGGGGAGGGGTGCTGGATCAGGGTGCTCACCCCTCGACCCTGGCACCGGCCCGGCCATCGAGGAATAGGGTGGTTTTCTGGACATCTCCAGAAAGCGTCGATACCCGTGCTCGAACTCCGCCACCTCCAGGTCCTGCGCGCCATCGCCCGCGAGGGCTCGCTCGCCGCCGCCGGCCGCGCCCTCGGCCACAGCCAGCCCACCGTCAGCCACCACCTCGCCACCCTGGAGGCGCACTTCCGCACCCCGCTGGTGCACCGCGGCGCCCGCGGTGCCGTCCTCACCGACGCCGGCGCCGCCCTGCTGCCGCACGCCGAGGCCGTGCTCGGCCGGATCGGCGCCGCCGAGCGCGAGGTCGCCGAACTCGTCCGGCGCGGCGCGTCGACCCTGCGGGTCGGCACCTTCCCGTCCGCCGGCGCCCTGCTCCTGCCTCCCGCCGTCCGCACCCTGCACCGCTCCGGCGTCCGCATCCAGCTCACCGAGGGGGAGCTGCCGGCCCTGCTGGACGGGCTGCGCAGCCGCCGGCTACAGACCGCCCTGGTCTACTCCCGGCCGGACGGCGGCCTCGACCTCGGCGAGGACGTCGTCGTCCACCCGCTGCTGGAGGACCCGCTGCTGCTGGTGCTGCCCGCCGACCACCCGCAGGCCGCCGCCGAGCGCGTGCCGCTCGCCGCGCTGCGCGACGACGGCTGGATCCTCGGCGCCACCGAGGAGGACCCGGTCGACCGGGCGCTCGCCCGCGCCTGCGCCCCGCACGGCTTCGAACCGGTGCCCGTGCTGCGCACCGACGACTACGGCGTCCTCCAGGGCTTCGTCGCGGCCGGCATCGGGGTCGCCCTGGTCCCGCGCCTCGGCCTCGGCCCGGCCCGCGACGACCTCGCCGTCCGACCGGTCGACGGACCGCCGCTCGCCCGCCGGATCGGCGTCGCCGCGCTGCGCACCGCCGACCGCGCGCCCGCCCGCGCCCTGCGGGCCGCCCTCACCGAGGAGGCCGCCCGGCTGCTCGCCCGCTGGGCCGCCGACGGAGCCGGCGCCCCGGCAGGGTGTGATGACCCGTCAGCCGGCCGCGGGTAGGGTGCGACCATGGCACTCGTATGGGAGCAGGTCGTGGTGGACGCCGCCGATCCCGGGGCACTCGCCGACTGGTGGGCCGAGGCCCTCGGCTGGACGCTGGTGAGCGAGGACCCGGACGAGTACGAGATCCGGCCGGCCCCGGACCGGCTGCCCGGCCTGCTGTTCCTCCGCGTCCCCGAGGCGAAGGCCGGCAAGAACCGCCTCCACCTCGACTTCCGCCCCGACGACCAGGCCGCCGAAGTGGACCGCCTGATCGTCCTCGGCGCCCGGCGCGCCGACATCGGGCAGGGCGAGCAGAGCTGGGTCGTCCTCGCCGACCCGGAGGGCAACGAGTTCTGCGTCCTCGGCGGGCGGCCGGCGGGCTGAACCGGCCCAGGCCGGGTACGAGCCCCTGCACGTCCGGACGGCCGCGCGGCCGCGGGGTCGGACGACCGTACGACCGCACGACCAGACCTGCACGACAGCAACCGATCCGGACTGGAGAGAGCGATGCGATTCGGGATCATCGGCACGGGCACCGTGGGCCGCACCCTGGCGTCCAAGCTGATCGCACTGGGCCACGAGGTCACCCTCGGCTCACGCACCAAGGACAACACCTCCGCCGTCTCCTGGGCCGACCAGGCCGGACCGCACGGCCACGCCGGCACCTTCCAGGACGCCGCGGACTTCGGCGAGGTGATCATCAACGCCACCGCCGGCACGGTCTCGCTCCCGGCCCTCCAGCAGGCCGGCGCCGAACGGCTCGCCGGCAAGGTGCTGATCGACGTCTCCAACCCGCTGGTCTTCTCGTCCGCCGGCGAGGTCAGCCTCGCTCCGGTGAACACCGACAGCGTCGGCGAGCAGCTCCAGCGCGCGTTCCCGGACGCCCGCGTGGTGAAGGCGCTCAACACCCTGGCCGCCCCGCTGATGGTCGACCCGGGCCGGGTCCCGGGCGAGCACCAGGTGTTCGTCGCCGGCGAGGACGTGGCCGCCAAGACCGTCGTCCGCGGCGTCCTGGAGCAGTTCGGCTGGCCGGACGCCGCCGTGATCGACCTCGGCGGGATCGACGCGGCCCGCGGCACCGAGATGCTGATGCCGTTCTGGCTCAAGCTGATGGGCCACTTCGGCCACACCGACTTCAACTACTCGATCAGGAGCGCCGACTGACATGTCCGACCAGGCACCACCCCCCTTCGAGCCGCTCGACGAGGACTGGCAGACCGCACTCGCCGTGGTGGCCCACCCCGACGACATGGAGTACGGGGCGGCCGCTGCGGTCGCCCGCTGGACGGCCCAGGGCAAGCGGGTCGTCTACGTGATGGTCACCAGCGGCGAGGCCGGCATCGACTCGATGGACCCGCAGGAGTGCCGACCCGTCCGGGAGGCCGAGCAGATCGCCTCGGCCGCCCTGGTCGGCGTCGACACCGTCGAGTTCCTCGGGTACCCGGACGGCACGGTGGAGTACGGGCTGCCGCTGCGCCGCGACATCGCCCGCGCCGTGCGCCGGCACCGCCCCGAGATCGTGCTGACCACCAACTACCGCGACACGTACGGGGGGAGCTACCCCAATCAGGCCGACCACATCGCGGTCGGCCGGGCCACCCTGGACGCGGTGCGGGACGCCGGCAACCGCTGGGTCTTCCGCGAGCTGGTGGACGAGGGGCACCAGCCGTGGAACGGCGTTCGCCAGGTCTGGGCGGCCGGCTCGCCGGAGGCGGGCCACGCCGTCGACACCACGGAGACCTTCGCCGCCGGGGTCGCCTCGCTGGAGGCGCACCGGGCCTACCTCGACGGCCTCGGCGGGGACATGGCGGACGCGGCCGGCTTCCTGGACTCCTTCGGGCGGATGGCCGGCAGCCGGCTCGGCGTGCGCTACGCCTCGTCGTTCGAGGTCGTCCCGCTGCGCTGATCCGGCTGCGGCTGCCGTTGTTCCGGCTGTGGCTGTGGCTGTGGCTGTGGCTGTGGCTGTGGCTGTGCCTGCGGCTTCGGCTGCGGCCCGGCAGGCGGCCGGGGCCCGGTCTGCCGGCGGCCGGGTCCACCGTCCTCCAGGGCCGGGCCGGCCGCCGGACCGCCGCCGTCCGGTGCGCCGTCCTCCGGTCCCGCGCCGGGCGGGCGGCGCTTGCGGCGCCGGTGCAGCACCGCGCGGACGACCAGGGCGATCAGCACGACGGCGAGCGCGCCCAGCAGATAGACCTGGTAGCGGACCGCCTGCTCGTACAGCGGGCCGATGTCGGAGCCGGCCAGGTAGCCGGCGGTCGACCAGACGCCGACCCAGAGCAGCGCCCCGATGATGTTGGCGGGCTGGAAGCGCCGCCAGGCCATCTCGCTGGTGCCCGCGATGATGCCGTTGGTCTGGCGGAGCCCGTCGATGAACCGGGCGACCACCACGACCTTGCCGCCGTTGCGGTCGAAGAAGCCCTCGGCGCGTGCCATCCGGGCCGGGGTCAGCGCGACGTAGCGCCCCCAGCGGTGGACGAAGGCGTGGCCGCCGGTGCGGCCGATCCAGTAGCCGAGGGTGTTGCCGACCACCGCGGCGATCACCCCGATCACCACCACCGCGGCGATCGACATCCGGCCGGTGCCCGCGTACACGGCGGCGAGCACCAGGATGGTCTGGCCCGGAACCGGGATCCCGCAGTTGTCGAGCAGCACGAGCAGGCCCACCGCCGGATAACCGTAGTTGTCCAGCAGTGGGGCCAGATGGGCCAGCGGGCCCGGTAGCGGCGGCGCGGCCAAGCGCTTAGCGGCGTTCCTGCTGGTGCTCGACGACGCAGTCGGGACCGGGGTAGACCAGGCCGTCGTGGCCGTCCTCGAAACGGACCAGGTACGGGGGCTCGCCGTCGGCGCCGCGGACCTCGATGATCTGGCCGATCCGGTCCACCATGCCGACGGACTTGCTGTGGATGTGGAGCTGGTCGCCTACCGTGGCTTGCATGATCATGCTCCTCGGGCTGGGGGCGTGGTGCGGGCGGTCGGGGCGGCAGCCCCGCAGGTGTCCGCCCCGATCTCCACTGTGCGGCGCGCGCCGGGCAGCCGCAATGCGCGGACCGGGCGGCGGGGCCGGCGGGGTGGCCGAGGGTGCCCGCGGAGGCCCGCCCCACCCTGCTGCGATCACCTCCTTACCGCCTTATGTTTTGGAAGTTGCAAGTATTCGTCGTTATTTTGCGCATGGGTATGGACTTCGTGCGGCCGGTCCTCGTAGTCTCGCCAACGCCCGGAGGAAACCCGCCTGTCATTCTGGCGAAGCGTCAGCGCAACGCGGCCGCCGGGCGATTGCCCCCACCCGGAGCAGCTTCCTACCCGGCAAGGATGTGCAGCCGCAGATGCAACCACCCCCCACCAGGCGCGGGACCCGTACCCTCGCCGCACTCACCGCGACCGCCCTCGGCACGGTCGGCCTGCTGACCGCCGTGCTGGCGAACGCCGGTGCCGCGCACGCCGCAGGAGTCCCCGCCCTGTCGCCGCTCGGCGTGCCGGGACGCGGCGCCACCGTCCCGTTCGTCGAGCAGGAGGCCGAGTACGCGGCCACCAACGGCACCGTGATCGGCCCGGACCGCACGTACGGCAACCTGCCCTCGGAGGCGTCCGGCCGGCAGGCCGTGACCCTCAACGCGGTCGGCCAGTACGTCGAGTTCACCCTGACCCAGCCCGCCGACTCGATCGACTTCCGGTACAGCCTGCCGGACTCGGCGGACGGCAAGGGCCGGGACGCCTCGATGGACCTGCTGGTCAACGGCAGCACCCTGAAGAGCGTCCCGGTCACCTCGAAGTACAGCTGGTACTACGGCGGTTACCCGTTCAACAACAACCCGGGCGACACCCACCCGCACCACTTCTACGACGAGGCCCGGACGCTGCTCGGCCAGACCTACCCGATCGGTACGAAGATCCGGCTCCAGGTGAGCTCCACCGCCCAGTCACCGACCTTCACCGTCGACCTGGCGGACTTCGAGAACGTCGCGGCGCCGATCGCCAGGCCTGCCGGCGCACTCGACGTGGTCACCGACTTCGGCGCCGACCCCACCGGTGCCACCGACTCCACCGCCAAGTTCCAGGCGGCGGTCAACGCCGGTGCGGCGCAGGGCAAGACGGTCTGGATCCCGCAGGGCAACTTCACCCTGTACAGCCATGTGATCGTCGACAACGTGACCCTCGCCGGCGCCGGCCCCTGGTACTCGGTGCTCGGCGGTCGCGACCCCAACAACCGCGCCAACGCAGCCGGGATCTACGGCAAGTACACCACCGCGGGCGGCCCGAGCCAGAACGTCACCCTCAAGGACTTCGCCATCATCGGCGACATCCGCGAGCGCGTCGACGAGGACCAGGTCAACGGCATCGGCGGCGCGATGTCCAACTCCACCGTCGACGACGTCTGGCTCCAGCACGTCAAGGTCGGCGCGTGGATGGACGGTCCGATGGACAGGTTCACCATCAGGAACAGCCGCATCCTGGACACCACCGCGGACGGCGTGAACTTCCACACCGGCGTCACGAATTCCACGGTCACCAACACCTTCGTCCGCAACACCGGCGACGACGGCCTGGCGTCCTGGCCCGAGAACAAGCCCAATGTGAACGACAGCTTCACCCACAACACGGTGGTGCTGCCGATCCTGGCGAACAACATCGTCACGTACGGCGGCAAGGACTTCACCATCTCGGACAACGTGATGGCGGACACCATCTCCAACGGCGGCGGCCTGCACATCGCCAACCGCTACCCGGGCGTCAACTCCGGCAGCGGCACCGCGGTCGCCGGCACCATCACCGCCGCCCGCAACACCCTGATCCGCGCCGGGAACTCCGACTACAACTGGCAGTTCGGCGTCGGCGCGCTGTGGTTCGACGGCCAGTCCGAGCCGATCAGCGGCGCGACGATCAACGTCACCGACACCGACATCCTGGACAGCTCCTACGAGGCCATCCAGACCATCGAGGGCTCGGTCAGCGGCATCAACCTGACCAACGTGAACATCAACGGCGCAGGCACCTACGCCATCCAGGCCCAGGCCAACGCCCAGATGAAGTTCACCAACGTGAAGGCCGGCAACATCGGCCAGGCGGCCACCCCGATCCACAACTGCATCGGCACCGGCCTGCAGATCACCGACGGGGGCGGCAACTCCGGCTGGAACACCGGCTCCACCTGCACCGGCACCTGGCCGACCCCGATCTGGACGTACAACGGCGTGCCGAGCACCCCGGGCACCTCCAGTCCGTCGCCGAGCCCGTCCGGCTCCTCGTCCTCGCCGTCCCCGTCGCCGAGCCCCTCCGGCTCGACCACCCCGCCGACCTGCCCCACCGGGACCGGCAACATCGCCCAGGGCCGCCCGGCCACCGCGTCCGGCAGCAACCAGACGTACACCCCGGGCAACCTCGTCGACGGTGACGCCAACTCCTACTGGGAGAGCGCCAACAACGCCTTCCCGCAGTGGGCGCAGGTCGACCTCGGCTGCGCGGTCCCGCTGGCCAGGGTGACCCTGAAGCTGCCGCCCTCCTCGGCCTGGAACAGCCGCACCGAGACGCTCTCGGTGCAGGGTTCGACCGACGGCTCCGCCTTCTCCACCCTGGTGGGTTCGGCGGGCTACACCTTCGACCCGGCGACCGGCAACACGGTCACCATCACCCTGCCGAGCACCGCCGTCCGCTACCTGCGGCTGAACGTGACCGGCAACACCGCTTGGCCGGCGGCGCAGTTCTCCGAGCTCCAGGCCTTCCTGGGCACCGGCCAGACCACCTCGCCGTCGCCGTCCCCGTCCGGCTCGACCACCCCGCCGGCCTGCAACCCGGGCACCGGCAACATCGCCCAGGGCAAGCCGGCCACCGCGTCCGGCAGCACCCAGACCTACGGTGCGGGCAACGTCGTGGACGGTGACGCCAACTCCTACTGGGAGAGCGCCAACAACGCCTTCCCGCAGTGGGTGCAGGTCGACCTCGGCTGCTCCCTGAGCCTGGCCAGGGTGACCCTGAAGCTGCCGCCGTCCGCCTCCTGGGGCGCCCGGACGGAGACCCTGTCGGTGCAGGGTTCGACCGACGGCTCCGCCTTCTCCACCCTGGTGGGTTCGGCCGGCTACACCTTCGACCCGGCGACCGGCAACACGGTCACCATCACCCTGCCGAGCACCGCCGTCCGCTACCTGCGGCTGAACGTGACCGGCAACACCGGCTGGCCGGCGGGCCAGCTCTCCGAGTTCCAGGTCTTCGCCTCCTGACCCGAGGGCCCGGACAGCGGATGCCCACCTGTGCCCGGCGGGGTGCGGGTGGGCATCCGTGCTCCCCCGGCCCTGGGCCGGGAGGTGCCCCCACGCGGAGGCACCGACTGCTGGAGGCACCGACTGCGCATGCTGATCCGACAGGATCCGAACGAGAAGGCCTCGCGGCTCAGGCCGGAGGTTGCCCGAGGTAGCCGGTCAACAGGCGCTTGCACTCGGCGATGAGCGCCGCGTCGCCGGCCGGATCCACCCGGAAGGCGAGCTTGAGGACGGCGTCCGCGCACTCCAGCGCCACCCGCAGCGCGAGCGGGAACCCCGGGGCGGCGAACAGGTCGCCGCCGAGGGCGCCGATCCGCACGGCCACCGCCGCATTGTTGTCGAGGTCCGTGCCGAGCAGGTGCTCGGCGTCCCGCAGGTCGCCCGGGTCGGTGCCGACCAGGCCGAAGTCCAGGTGGCCGAAGCCCGGGACGGTGCGCTTCATCGCGACGAACTCGTCCACCGCGACATCCACGAACCCGGCCACGCCGTCCGGCGCACCGTGCTGCGTCCGCACCGCGAGCCGGTGCAGGAACCGGTCGAGATTGCGCTCGGCGAGCGCACCGAGCAGGCTCTCCTTGCCCGCGAAGAACTGGTAGAGCGTGCCGATCGGCACCTCGGCGCGGGCGGCCACTTCCTTGGTGGTGAGCGCCGTCGGCCCGACCTCGTCGAGCAGGCCCGCGCAGGCGTCCAGCAGGCGCTCGTACCGCTGGACGCTGCGCTGCTGAACGGGACGGCGCCGGGCCGGTCCGGGGTGGTGCTGCTCGCTGGGGCCGGTCTGCGCCTTCATGGACTCACTCTGCCCCATCGGGTGTTCGCCGCGCGAATCACCGGCCCGCGCCCGCAC
>NZ_JBHWBW010000047.1:0-18957 GCF_042735675.1 Kitasatospora sp. NPDC059571 | reverse complement strand
CACCTGGCCGATGCCAGGTGCGGGCGCGGCAGCCCTAGACGGCCTGGGCGCGGCGGCGTGCCGTGATGACGCGCTGGAGCACGATGAAGACGAACAGCAGGGCGCCGATGACGATCCTGGTCCACCAGGAACTGAGCGTGCCCTGGAAGCTGATGACCGTCTGGATCAGTCCCAGCACCGCCACGCCCAGCACCGTGCCGATCAGGTAGCCGGAGCCGCCGGTGAGCAGGGTGCCGCCGATGACCACGGCGGCGATGGCGTCCAGCTCCAGGCCGACGGCGTGCAGGCCGTACCCGGAGAGCATGTAGAACGTCAGCAGGACGCCGCCGAGCGCCGAGCAGAAGCCGCTGACCGCGTACACGGTGATCCGGGTGCGCGCCACCGGCAGACCCATCAGCAGCGCGGACTGTTCACTGCCGCCCAGGGCGTACACGTTGCGACCGAACCGGGTGTAGTGGAGCACGACGAAGGCGACGGCGGTCACCGCCACGGCGATGACGGCACTGGGGGAGAGGAACGCGCCGCCGAGCAGCGGGATGCGGGTCTGCGCCATCGCGGTGTACGACGGGTCGGTGATGGAGATGGACTCGATGCTGATCGTGTAGCACAGGCCGCGGGCCAGGAACATGCCGGCGAGCGTCACGATGAACGGCTGGATCTCGAACGTGTGGATGACCCAGCCCATGGCCCAGCCGAGCCCCGTCCCGATGGCCAGCACCAGCGGGACCACCACCAGGATCGGCCAGTGGTGCTTCTCCACCAGCCAGGCCGAGACCATCGTCGACAGGGCGACGACCGCGCCGACCGACAGGTCGATGCCGCCGGTGAGGATCACGAACGTCATGCCGACGGCGACGACGAGCAGGAACGCGTTGTCGATCAGGAGGTTGAGCAGGACCTGACCCGAGAAGAAGCCCTCGTACTGCACCGAACCGGCGGCGAACATCGCGACCAGCAGGACGGACGTGACCAGCAGCGGGACGTGACCGCGCAGTCGGGTGGCGAGTGTGGTGCTCATGCGCCCACCTCCAGATCGGCCGGGGTCGCGGGCCGCGCCGGCCGGCCGGCGCCGACGGTGCTCCGCCGACGGGCGACCTTCGCGCGGAACTGCGGGGACTGGACGAGGCAGACGGCGATCACCACCGCGGCCTTGAAGACGAGGGTGGTCTCCGGCGGGATGCCGATCGTGTAGACGGTGGTGGACAGCGTCTGGATGACCAGGGCCCCGAGCACCGTGCCGCCGATCGAGAACCGTCCGCCGTTCAGCGACGTGCCGCCGATGACCACGGCCAGGATCGCGTCGAGCTCGATCCACAGACCGGCGTTGTTGCCGTCGGCGGCGGAGACGTTGGAGCTGATCATCAGGCCGGCGACGGCCGCGCACACGGCGCTGGCCACGTACACCAGGGTGATCAGGCGGCCGGCCCGGATGCCGACCAGGCGGCTGGCGACCGGGTTGCCGCCGACCGACTCCAGCAGCAGGCCGAGCGCCGTCGAGCGGGTGAGCAGCAGGGCGAGGGCCACCACGGCGGCGGCCAGGAGCACGGAGAACGGCACGGTGAGCCAGTAGCCGCCGCCGATCAGACGGAACGGGCCGCTGGTGACGGTGATGATCTGGCCGTCCGTGATCAGCTGGGCGACGCCGCGGCCGGCGACCATGAGGATGAGCGTCGCGACGATCGGCTGCACGCCGATGCGGGAGACCAGCAGGCCGTTGACGGCGCCGAGGACGACGGCGACGGCCAGGGCCAGCGCGACCGCGACGAGCACGGTGGGAACGCCGCCCGGGGTGGCGGACTCGCTGATGTGCAGGCAGGCCAGCGCACCGGCGATGGCGACCGTGGAGCCCACCGACAGGTCGATCCCGCCGGTCGCGATGACCAGCGTCATGCCGAGGGAGACGAGGATCAGCGGCGCGCCGAAGTGCAGGATGTCGATCAGGCTGCCGTAGAGGTGCCCCTCCTTCGTGCGGACGGCGAAGAAGTCCGGTGTGAAGAGCAGGTTGGCCAGCAGCATGGCGACGAGGACCGCCGCGGGCCAGAAGAGCCGGTGTCGTGTCATCGCCGGGCTCCGCTCGCGATGGTTGCCATGATGTGCTCCGGGGTGAGCGATCCGTCGTTGGCCAACTGCGCGACCACGCGGTGGTCGCGCAGCACGCCGACCTTGTGGCTGAGGCGCAGGACCTCCTCCAGTTCGGCCGAGATGAACAGCACGGACATGCCCTTCTCGGCCAGGCCGGCGACGAGCTTCTGGATCTCGGCCTTCGCGCCGACGTCGATCCCGCGGGTCGGTTCGTCCAGGATGAGCAGCCTGGGGTCCGTGATCAGCCAGCGGGCGAGCAGCACCTTCTGCTGGTTGCCGCCGGAGAGGTTGCGCACCGGCGCCTCGGGGTCGCCGGGGCGGATGTTCAGCGCGCGGATCCAGCGCAGGGCGAAGTCGTCCTGGGCGGTGCGCGACAGGGGGCGGAGCCATCCGCGGGCGGCCTGGAGGGCGAGGACGATGTTCTCGCGGACGGTGAGGTCGCCGATGAGGCCCTCGGCCTTGCGGTTCTCGGAACAGAAGGCGATGCCGTGGCCGATGGCGGCCTGCGGGGTGCGCAGCGGCGCGGGCCGGCCGTCCACGCGGACGGTGCCGCTGTCCGCGTGGTCGGCGCCGAACAGCAGCCGCGCCGCCTCGGTGCGCCCGGAGCCGAGCAGTCCCGCCAGGCCCACGACCTCGCCGGGCCGGACGGTCAGGTCGTAGGGCTCGATCGCACCACGGCGGCCGAGCTGCTCCGCCTTCAGGAACGGCGCGGAGCCGTCCGGCGCGGGGCCCTCCCGGCGGCCGGCGGTCGCCAGGCTCTCCAGGCCGGCGAGCTCCGAGCCGATCATGCGGGAGACCAGTTGCACCTGGCTGATGTCCCGGGTGAGGTACTCGCCCTCGAGACGGCCGTTGCGCAGGACGGTCATCCGGTCGCAGATCTCGTAGACCTGGTCGAGGAAGTGCGAGACGAACAGGACGGCCACGCCGCGGTCGCGCAGTCGCCGCATGACGGCGAAGAGTTGGGCGACCTCGTCGCGGTCGAGGCTGGACGTCGGTTCGTCCAGGACGAGCACCTTGGCGTCGACGTCGACCGCCCGGGCGATGGCCACCAACTGCTGGACGGCGATGGAGAATCCGTTCAGCGGGGCGGTGACGTCGAGGTCCAGGTCGAGTGCGGCCACCGAGGCCTCGGCGCGGCGGCGAAGCTCGGACCAGTGGATCAGGCCGCGGCGCCGCGGCTCGCGGCCGATGAAGAGGTTCTCCGCCACGGAGAGGTTCGGGCAGAGGTTGACCTCCTGGTAGACGGTGGAGATGCCGGCCTGCTGCGCCTGGAGCGGACCGGTGATCCGGATCGGCCGGCCGGCCATGGTGACCTGTCCGCCGTCGGCCGGGTACACGCCGGTGAGGACCTTGATGAGGGTGGACTTGCCCGCGCCGTTCTCGCCCATCAGCGCGTGCACCTCCCCCGGGAAGAGCCGGAAGTCGACGCCGTCGAGCGCCAGCACGCCCGGGAACTCCTTGCGGAGCCCCCGTACTTCCAGGACGGGTCCCGCGAAGCGACAACAGCCCCGGCGCGGCCGATACGCGGCGCCCCCGCCCGGGCGGGGGGGGGGGGGGGGGCGCCCGGGGAGTCCGGCCGGTCAGTACTGACGGGTGGGCAGGGCCGCGGTGGCCTGCTCGGGGGTGAAGGTGCCCTCGACGGTCTTGATCCGGTGCTCGACGCTCTCGCCGTTCCTGACCTTCTTCGCCAGTTCCATCAGCTGGTCGCCGAGGAGGGGGTTGCACTCCACGTCGAAGTTGATCTTGCCCTGGGACATCGCCGTGAAGGCGTCCTTGACGCCGTCGACGGAGACGATCTTGATGTCGGTGCCGGGCTTCTTGCCGGCCTCCTCGATGGCCTGGATCGCGCCGAGCGCCATGTCGTCGTTGTGCGCGTACAACACGTCGATCTTCGGCTGGGCCTTCAGGAAGGCCTGCATGACCTCCTTGCCCTTGGCCCGGGTGAAGTCGCCGGTCTGCGAGGCGACGATCTTGAACTTCGGGTCGCCCTTGATCACGTCCGCGAAGCCGGACTTGCGGTCGTTGGCCGGGGCGGAGCCGGTGGTGCCCTCCAGCTGGACGATGTTCACGTCCCCCGGCTTGCCCTGGTACTCCTTGACCAGCCAGTCGCCGGCCTTCTTGCCCTCCTCGACGAAGTCCGAGCCGAGGAAGGTGCTGTAGAGCGAGGTGTCCTGGGAGTCGACCGCGCGGTCGGTGAGGATCACCGGGATGTGCGCCGCCTTCGCCTCCTTCAGGACGGTGTCCCAGCCGGACTCGACCACCGGGGAGAAGGCGATGACGTCGACCTTCTGCTGGATGAACGAGCGGATCGCCTTGATCTGGTTCTCCTGCTTCTGCTGGGCGTCGGAGAACTTGAGGGTGATGCCGGCCTTCTTGGCGGCCTCCTGGACGGACTTCGTGTTCGCGGTGCGCCACCCGCTCTCGGCGCCGACCTGGGCGAAGCCGAGGACGAGCTTGCCGCCCGGCTTCTTGCCGTCCGACGAGCTGCCTGCGGAGGAGCAGGCGGACAGGCCGATGATCATGGCACCGGCAAGCACGGCTGCAGCGGCTCTCTTGGGCATGTGGGTCTTCCTCTCGGTGGTCCCTCGCGGCTCGGGGCTGCGGAGCGGGCAGCGCACCGGACGGGGGCGGGGTGCTGGATCTGTCGGCGGAGGCCGGCCTGACGTTCGGAGTGCTCGTCAAACATTGGATGTGCAGGAAGAGTTGATGGTGCTGCTGACCGCCCGAGGGGTTTGGGGGCAGCCGCCGTCGCCTCTGATCGATGATTGTTAGCGTTCACAATGAGCCGGTGCAAGAGTGGTGCATTGCTTTATCGAATCTTGACCTGCGGCCGCAGGAGCGGCGGGAGGTGGCTCGCCCGGCGCCTGTTCCGGTGCGTGCGGCGATTGCCGGAGGGTGTGCGAGCCGGACGGTTGGTTGCTCCTCGGCGCTCCGTACGGCTCTGTCGGAGCGGGGCAGATCCCTTGCCGCCGCACGGTTGTGCGGTCTGCCGGCGGGGCGTCCGCCGAGCGCGGCGGACGGCGTGCGCCGGGTCGGCCTCCTCGGCCCCGGGGCGGGGCTGAGCAGTGCCGTTCTCCTTCCGGCCGCGCCGAAGGGCCGGTTCGCGGCGCCCGGCCGGAATGGCCGCCGCGGGTCCGGACGCGGCCGGAAGTCTTGACGGGGTCGGGTGGGGTGGACATAGTGATGCCCGCCGGTTCAGGGCCGAACCCCCCTTTGTTGATCATGGACTGAGCGTTCGTCAGGATTAATTGTTAGCGCTAACAGTCTGGAGATCGACCGACACCACGCGGCCCGCCACCGGCCGGATCGGCCGGCCAGGGACGGCCGGACCGACGGCTCACGCTCCCACCACCAGTAAAGGAGCCCACCGTTGGCTGCTCGAACATGGCTGCGCCGTGCGCGCCAGACGCTGCTCGCGTCCGGGACCACCGCGGTCCTCGCCGCGGGCCTCCTCGCCGGTACGGCAACGACGTCCCAGGCCGCCACGCAGGGGCCGTGCGACATCTACGCGGCGGGCGGCACCCCGTGCGTGGCGGCCCACAGCACCACGCGCGCCCTCTTCGGCGGGTACGGCGGGTCGCTGTACCAGGTGCGGCGCGCCTCGGACGGCGCGACCAGGGACATCGGCCTCCTGAGCACCGGCGGGTACGCCGACGCCGCTGCCCAGGACGCCTTCTGCGCCGGGACGACCTGTGTGATCACGGTCGTCTACGACCAGTCCGGCCGGGGCAACAGTCTCACCCAGGCGCCGGCGGGCGGCGCCGCGGGCGGCCCCGACAACCTCGCACCGGCCGCGGCCGCACCGGTGAAGGTCGGCGGCCACCCCGCCTACGGCGTCTACGTGGCCGCCGGCACCGGCTACCGCAACAACCACACCTCGGGGATCGCCACCGGCGACCAGCCCGAGGGCATGTACGCGATCTTCGACGGCACGCACTTCGGCGGCGGCTGCTGCTTCGACTACGGCAACGCCGAGACGAACAACCTGGACACCGGCAACGGCCACATGGAGGCCATCTACTTCGGCGACAGCACGATCTGGGGCTCCGGCACCGGAAGCGGCCCCTGGGTGATGGCCGACCTCGAGAACGGCCTGTACTCCGGCGCCAACGTCGGCTACAACGCCAATGACCCGAGCGTCAGCAACCGCTTCCTGACCGCCGTCGTCAAGGGCGCCCCGAACCTGTGGGCCATCCGCGCCGGCAACGCCCAGTCGGGCGGGCTGTCCACCTACTACAGCGGAGCCCGTCCGAACGCCTCGGGCTACAACCCGATGCACAAGGAGGGCGCCATCATCCTCGGCATCGGCGGCGACAACAGCAAGTCGTCCAGCGGCACCTTCTACGAGGGCGTCATGACCTCCGGCTACCCGTCGGACGCCACCGAGAACGCCGTGCAGGCCAACATCACCGCGGCCGGCTACCAGACCGCCCCCGTGACATCGAGCCTGCTCACCCCGGGCGCCCGGGTCTCGCTGAGGGCGACGACCGCCTGCTGCACCGCGGACTACCTCCGCCACAACGCCGACAGCACCGTGGCCATCTCCCCGATCAGTGCCACCAGCTCCGCCTCCGACAAGGCGGACGCCACCTGGGTCGTCCACTCCGGACTGGCCGACAGCTCCTGCCTGTCCTTCGAGTCCGCCGCCGTCCCGGGGCAGTACCTGCGCCACTCCGGCTTCCAGCTCTACACCGCCACCGGCAACGGCACCGCCCTGTTCAACCAGGACGCAACCTTCTGCCCCCGGGCGGGGCACAGCGGGCAGGGCGTCTCCTTCCAGTCGTCCAACTACCCGAACAAGTACCTGCGCCACTACAACTACACCGGCTACGTCGCCGGTGACGGCGGCAGCAACACGTGGGACAACGCCAACAGCTGGAGCGAGGACACCAGCTGGCTCGCCGCCCAGGCCTGGTCCTGACCCCCGCCGGGCGGACCTCCTCCGGGGCCTGAGCCGAGGCCCCGGAGTGGGGTGTCGGCGCCGTCCGCCCCCTCGGTGTGGCGCCGGCATCCCGTCCGGATCCGCTCGAAGCCGTCCTCGCCGATGCCGCAGTGATCCGCCGCATCCTGCCTCGACGCCGACGCCTCCCGGTCCCCTCGGCGAGCGGCCGGGGGGCCTGCTTCGTGGGGCGTCTGGTGTGACCCGGGAAGACGCATTAACATGAGGGCTCCTCATATTTATGTGTTCTCGTCGACCGCCGTCCGAGCAGGAGTCCGGCATGCCGAAGCGACTCGACCTCCCGTCCGACTTCCGCTGGGGAGCCTCCACCGCGGCGTACCAGATCGAGGGCGCCGTGGACGAGGACGGCCGCGGCCCGTCCGTCTGGGACGTCTTCGCCGCCCGCCCCGGCGCGGTCCGTGACGGCCACACCGGGGCGGTGGCCTGCGACCACTACCACCGCCATCCCGAGGACATCGCCCTGATGCAGGGCCTCGGTCTGGACGGCTACCGGTTCTCCATCGCCTGGTCCCGCATCCGGCCCACCGGCGCCGGCTCCGTCAACGAGGCCGGACTCGCCTTCTACGACCGCCTCGTGGACGCACTGCTGGAAGCCGGCATCACTCCGCTGCCCACCCTCTTCCACTGGGATCTCCCGCAGGCCCTGGAGGAGGGCGGCGGCTGGCTCGACCGCGACACCGCGTACCGCTTCGCCGAGTACGCCGCGGTGACGGCAGAGCGGCTCGGCGACCGCGTCCGCGCCTGGATCACCCTCAACGAGCCCTTCGTGCACATGGTCTACGGCTACGCCCTCGGCATCCACGCGCCCGGCCGGGCCCTGATGCTGGACGCGCTGCCCGCAGCCCACCACCAGCTGCTGGGCCACGGACTGGCCGCCGCGGCGCTGCGCGAACGCGGCCTGCAGGTGATGATCGCCAACAACCTCACCCCCGTCCGCCCGGCCACCGACGACCCCGCCGACGTCGCGGCCGCCACCGCCTACGACGCCCTGCACAACCGGCTCTTCACCGACCCGCTGCTGCTCGGCCGCTACCCCGACCTGTCGGCCTTCGGCCTCGCCGAGGACCTCGGCGGCGTCGTCCACCCCGGGGACCTGAAGCTCATCTCCGCCCCCGGCCTCGACGGCCTCGGCGTCAACTACTACAACCCCACCCGCATCGCCGCCCCGACAGACCCCGGCCTCCCCTTCACCGAGGCCCCGATCGAGGGCGTCCCCCGCACCGCCTTCGACTGGCCCGTCGTCCCCGACGGCCTGCGCGAGCTCCTCGTCGGCCTCCGCGGACGCTACGGAGCCGCCCTCCCGCCGATCACCATCACCGAGAACGGCTGCTCCGTCGCCGACGAGGTCGGCCCGGACGGCACCGTGGACGACCCCGACCGGATCGCCTACCTCGCCGGCCACCTCGACGCCCTGGCCGCCGCCGTCGCCGAGGGCGTCGACGTCCGCGGCTACTACACCTGGTCCCTGCTCGACAACTTCGAGTGGGCCGAGGGTTTCCATCAAAGGTTCGGTCTCGTCCATGTGGACTTCGAGACGCAGCGCCGTACCCCGAAGGCGTCGTACACCTGGTACCGGGATGTGATTGCCGCCCATTGGGCCTCCCGTCCAAGGTAGTTGGACACCAGTTGCGGTGAGATGTAAACCCTTTGGCAGCGGCCGAGAGGTCATCCAGGCGGCGCATCCCGCAGCAGCTGCGCCCCGGGCACAGCGCAAAAGACAGGGTGTTCGACAAGTCCAAGCACGTTGCCAGTGGTTCGAGCCGGCGGGTTTCGCGTAACGAGCGACCTTGTGACTCCGAGGACCCGCAACGGAGAGCCGGGCACGCTCGATGTCGGGGCACCCCCGAGGGTGGTCTGCGGCGAGCGACTCCCGCAGCGCGACGCCACCGGGTGCGGCATCGGGGGGCGAGGCAGATTCACATCTCCTGACCGGGGCTGGGGCTTCTGGTTGCCGTCGCGGCAAGACAGTGGGGGAGGGATTCCGACCGCGCCAAACAACTGCGACTGCGACCCGTGGACCACCCGGCCCTTTGGGACGGTTGACGGAGAGCCTGCTGCGCGGCGAGGAGGAGGGGCGGGCCATAGTCGATTGGGCGGCTGTGAACGCTGCATGAGCACGACGGGCGCGACCTACGTGCCGGCGCTGCCGCCCGGGACGCGGGGCGCCGCCCGCGTCGGTGATGATGTGGTGCTTCGAGCCGGGCCGGGCGCGGTCGACCGGGCCCCCGCCGGCCCGGCGACCTGAGCCCGGTCGGCCGACCGGCCGTCAACTCGGGTCCGAGCCCGGAAGACTTGTGCGTGACCGGTCAAGATTGGGTAACGGCCAACCCCACTTCTTGCCCCGCTGAATTGTTAGCGTTAACACTCTCCCCGGGGCGAAACGGCGACGCCACCTCCGGTTCAGCCCACACCGCTGCCCGGACCCACCCACCCGGTGGCACTGCAGATCGACAGGAGATGTCCATGTCCGCGCTTCGCGCACGGCTGTCGGCGATGGTGCTCGCCGTCTGCCTGCTCTTCACAGGCCTGGCCACGGCCGCCCCCAGCGGGCCACGGCCGCCGAACCCGGCTACCTGATGGTGCACTTCATCGGCGACGGTTCGACCGGTCAGCAGATGTACCTCTCGCACAGCACGGACGGCGTGCACTGGAACGACCTCAACGGCGGCGGGATGGTCCTGCGCTCCACCGTCGGCACGCAGGGCGTGCGCGACCCCGCACTGGTGCGCTCCCCCGACGGAAGCCGGTACTGGATCATCGCGACCCATCTGTGCATCGGCTGCGGGCAGAACTGGGACCAGGCCGTGAACAACGCGAGCCGCAGCCTGGTGGTGTGGGAGTCCACCGACCTGGCCACCTGGTCCCAGCCGTGGCTGCTCAACGTCGCCGGCGCGATCCCCGACGGACGCAACGCCTGGGCGCCCGAGGCGATCTGGGACCCGGCGAGCAACAGCTACGTCCTGTACTGGGCGACCAACGCGACCCTCAACGGCGTACTGAAGCACCGCATCTACGCCGCCCGCACCTCGGACTTCCGCACCATCACCACCCCGCAGGTGTACATCGATCGCCCCGGCACCCAGAACATCATCGACACCCAGATCATCGAGGTGCCGACGGGCGTCGGCAACTTCCGCTACGTGCGGGCCTCCGGCGACGGGCAGATCACCCTTGAGGGCAGCAACTCGATCCTCGGGACGTGGACCGACCTCGGCAACCTCTCCGGCATCGGCCTCACCGGCTCCCAGGTGGAGGGCCCGATGTGGATGAAGTTCAACGGCACCAACAAGTGGGCGCTCTATCTCGACCAGTACGCCAGCAGCGGCGGCTACATGCCCGTCCTGACCACCGACCCGTCCAACCCGGCCGTCTACCAGCGGCAGGCGTCGAGCGACTACAACATGGGCGGCACGAAGAAGCGCCACGGCTGGATCCTCAACCTGACGGCCGCCGAGGAGAGCCGCGTGTTCGCCCGCTGGCCCAACACCCCCGCCCAGCGGCTCCAGTCGTTCAACTTCCAGGACCGGTACGTGCGTCACACCAACTTCGACGCGCGCATCGACCCGAACGTCAGCCCCGCCGACGACTCCCGGTTCCGCCTGCGGCCTGGCCTCGCGGGCACCGGCACCGTCTCCTTCGAGTCGGTGAACTTCCCCGGGTACTTCCTGCGGCACTCCAACTACGACTTCCAGTTGGTCTACAACGACGGCAGTAGCCAGTTCGCCCAGGACGCGACCTTCCGCCAGGTCTCCGGACTCGCCGACCCGACCTGGTCCTCGTTCCAGTCGTACAACCACCCCGACCACTACATCCGGCACTACGCGTACGAGTTGAGGCTCGACCCGATCACCACCGCGACCGGACGTGGTGACGCCACGTTCCGCGTGACCAGCTGACCCGACCGGGTGCCGGCGCCTCCGAGGAGCGCGCCGGCACCGCCTCTGCCCGCACCCAGGAAGCAACCCCCGATGAAACGTTCATGGCATGCACTGCTGGCGTCCGCGATCGTCGCGGTGACGAC
This sequence comes from Kitasatospora sp. NPDC059571, assembly GCF_042735675.1. Classification (NCBI taxonomy): domain Bacteria; kingdom Bacillati; phylum Actinomycetota; class Actinomycetes; order Kitasatosporales; family Streptomycetaceae; genus Kitasatospora; species Kitasatospora sp. NPDC059571. The sequence continues at coordinate 7,894 of NZ_JBHWBW010000047.1, read as the reverse complement.
CGTGCCCGTGGCCCTCGCGCCGACCGGCGCCGTCGCGGCGGACGGTGACATCACCTCGTCGATCCTCTCCAACGGCGACGTGGTCCTCGGCGGAAACGCCGTCGTGAACGTACCGCCCGGGTCGCACACCTACTCGGGGGTGATCAGCGGGCAGGGCTCCTTGCGGGTCTCCGGCACGGGCACCTTGATCCTCACCAAGGACAGCACCTTCACCCTGCCCGGCTCCCAGCAGGGCCAGTCCGTCGGCATCCCCGGCGGGAACCACCCCTATGTGGTCGTCAACAACCCTGACCGGCCTGCGATCACCGTCGACGCCGGCGCCACCCTGCAGTACGGCAACGGCGGAACCAGCGGCCTGATCGGCGCCTTCCCTTACAACTCGCCCGGCTACCAACAGAACCAGGACAACATCCGGGTCGACGGCACGCTCAACCTGTCGCTCACGCGGCTGTTCAACCTGGGCACCATCAGCGGCTCCGGGACGATCTTCCAGCCCCGCAACATGTGGGGCACGCTCCAACTGTGCGGAAGCAGTCCCTTCTCCGGGGTCTTCGACATCGGCACCGGCGCCAACTACGCCGCCACCACCTGCGCGGCCGACCTGCCGAACGCCAAGGCCGTCCTCAACCGCGGCTCGTGGATCATCGACACCCCGCTGAACCAGACGGTCGTCCAGCGCCAGAACTTCTACAGCCGCGAATACGGCAACGACGTCAACATCCACTCCCGGCCCGGCAGCAAGGTGGTCCTGACGGGCACCTACAGCTACAGCGACAACACCGGCACGGCCTCGCCGGCGCTGAGCAACGGCAACCTCAACCTGGTACCGGTCGCCCACCAGTTGAACAAGCGCGGGACCAACATCGAGGGCGCCGACGTCCAGTGGGGCGACGGCACCACCCACCAGATCTTCATGCCGGGCACGGCCGAAACGGCGTACATCAACCTGCACGCGAACTCGCGGCGCTCGCGGCTCACCTTCGACTACAACGGCCCGGTCACCCTCGGCCTGCCCATCGGTGGCGGGAAGTACCACGACACCCTCGCCACTCCCGGGGCGGGCGACATCGTCATCGCCGGCACATCCGGGAACGACGTCACCTTCGCCGCCGCTCAGTTCTACGACGGCTCCACCACCATCCAGCAGGGTGCCACGCTTCGCCTCGGATCCGGGACGGCAGGAGCGGACGGGAGTCTCTACACGAAGGGCACTCTCGACGCGATCAGCGACGAGGGCTCGCTGATCATTCAGAACGTCCGGACGCCCGTCACCCTCCCGGCGGTGTCCGGCTCCGGATCAGTCATGCAGAACGGCACCGCGACGACGACGCTCACCGCCGCCTCCTACACCGGCGCCACCACCGTGGCCAAGGGGACGCTCGCAGTGGCCGGTGCCTCGCTCGCCTCGTCCAGCGGGGTCGCCCTCACCGGTGCGTCCGCGGTCCTCGACCTCGGCGCGGCGAAATCGACGACGCTGCACAAGCTGGAGGTCGTCACGGGCGCGAAGATCATTCTGCCCGGCGGGGTCCAGAGCTTCACCGTGGGCTCGCAGGACGTCGCGCTCTCCGGCGACACCCTCAGCGTGGGAGGAGCTGCCTTCACGGTCGCCCGCACGGCCGGTCACATCGAGCTGACGGCCACGACGGCGGCCACCGAATCCGCCTCCCCGTCGGCGAGCTCCACGGACGGAGCCCCCGGCCAGGCCCATCCTTCGGTCCTGGCGGGGTCCACCGACAGCACGGCCGCCGCCCGGGCGGGCGGTACGGCCTGGCGGACGCCCGCTTCGGTCGCCGCCGCCCTGGCGGCCGGGGCCGGTCTCGTTCTCCTCGCCCTCAGGATCCGGCGCAGACACGGGCCCAGCGACCGCCACCGCCCGCGCGGCCACTGACACCAGCCCACCAAAAGCACTTCGCACGGGGACGAGCGGAGGCGGCGCTGAGCGCCTGGTACCTGGCCGAGCAGACAGACAGGGCGCCCGCGGACCTCGTCCAGGCCGGGTGGGAGCCGCTCGCCGACTACCCGGGTGTCCACCAGGGCTGGAAGGCGCTGCACGGGGTGTGCGGGCAGATCCGCTACCCCCGCCTCGCCGAGATCCGGGCGGGTGAGGTGCGCTGCTCGGCGTGCAATGGGTCGGTGCGCCTCAGCGACGAAGAGCCCGAGGAGTTCATGCGGTCGGCCGGCCGGCTGCCCGCACCCCGCGCCTGGACCGCGCTCAGGAAGATCGCCCGATCGGTGGCGGGGTGATACTGCTGGGCCGCTCCCAGCCCGAGCACGTCGACATCCGCGCACACCAGACCCGTGACCTGCAACTTGACCATGCACACTGCGCAGTGAACCGGAGCGAGGGATGCGGGCCGCCAACGCCTGGCAGCTAAGGGATGCCAACCGCATGGCCGCTACGGTCCCCCCGGTGGCCGCGCGGGCCAGTCCGCGCTGACCAGCGGGTACGTAGGTTTCCCTCATCGGCGACGGATCGCGACAGAGGGAGGCAAACCCGTGGAAGACACCCAGTACGACACGTGTGTGATCGGAGCGGGACCTGCCGGACTGGCGGTCGCGCGGGCGCTGGCGGAGCGGAACATCCCGTACACGCATGTCGAGCGGCACACGGGCCCAGGGGGTCTGTGGGACATCGACAACCCCGGTGGTCCGATGTACGAGTCGGCCCACTTCATCTCCAGTAAGACCCTCTCGGGCTTCGGCGGGTGGCCGATGCCGGACCACTTCGCCGATTACCCGTCGCACCGTCAGATCTTCTCCTATCTCACGTCGTTCGCCGACGCGTACGGACTGACGGGCCGGATCGAGTTCGGCACCGAGGTCCGCAGCGTCGGGAAGAACGCGGACGGCAGTTGGACGGTGACGCGGGCCGACGGGCGGCAGAGCGTCCACGGGCAGGTCGTGGTGTGTACGGGCTCGCAGTGGCATCCCAACGTCCCCGAGCTGCCCGGTCACTTCACCGGTGAGGTGCGGCACACGGTCGGTTACCGCAGCGCGGACGAGCTGCGAGGCAAGCGCGTGCTGGTCGTCGGGGCCGGGAACTCGGGCTGCGACATCGCCTGCGATGCGGCCCGGGCCGCCGACCACGCGGTGATCAGCATGCGGCGCGGCTACTGGTTCATCCCCAAGCACCTGTTCGGCCGGCCCGTGGACACGATCGCCCAGAGCGGGCCGAAGCTGCCGATGTGGTTGGAGCAGCGGATCTTCGGTGCTTTCCTTCGCCTCATCAACGGCGACCCGCGCCGGCTGGGCCTGCAGAAGCCCGACCACAAGTTGTTCGAGACGCACCCGGCGATCAACTCGATGCTGATCCATCACCTCCAGCACGGGGACATCTCGGCCAAGCCGGGGATCGCCCGTACCGAGGGCAGGACGGTGCACTTCACCGACGGCACCCGGGACGACTTCGACCTCATCCTGCTGGCGACCGGATACGTGCACAAGGTGCCGGTCGCACAGCAGTACTTCGGCAGTGAGCAGCACCCCGATCTCTACCTGTCGTCGTTCTCCCGCGAGCACCGAGGGCTGTTCGGCGTCGGCTTCGTGGAGACGAACTCCGGGGCGTACCACCTCTTCGACACCCAGGCGCAGCTGATCGCCGGATTCATCCAGGACACGCAGCGCAAGCTGCCGAGCGCGCAGCGCTTCGCCGACCTGATCCGAAACGACCGTCCGGATCTGTCCGGCGGACTCAAGTTCGTCGCCTCGCCCCGGCACACCGGCTATGTGGACGGCGGGGCCATCGTGAAGCACCTGGCCAAGGTGGCCGGTCAGATGGGCTGGCGCACCCACGGCAACCCGCCCTCGGCCTCGGCCCGCCAGCCGGTGGGGCAGTCATGAGCTACGACTTCAGCGACAAAGTCATTCTGGTCACGGGCGGTGCGGGCGGGATCGGCAGTGCCCTGTGCCGCCGGTTCGCCGCCGGCGGCGCGCGGTGCGTCGTCGTCGACATCGACGAGGTTCGCGCCAAGCAGGTCGCCGGCGACCTCCCCGGGTCGGGGCACGTCGGGATGGGCTGCGACCTGCTGGACCGCGCCGCGGTTCAGCGGCTGTTCGACGAGGTCGGCGCCAGGTACGGACACCTGGACGTCCTGGTCAACAACGTCGGTATGACCAGCGCCGAACGCTTCGACGTGCGCAGCATCGAGAGCATCGAACAGGAGATCAACCTGAACCTGCTCTCCCCGCTGGTCGCGACGAGGATCGCCATCCCGCTGCTGCGTTCGTCGAGCGACGCGCGGGTGGTCACCACGGTCTCCCTCGGGGGCATCTTCCCGCTGGGCGAGACACCGATCTACACCGCCTCGAAGTTCGGGCTGCGCGGCGCGATGCTCTCCATCGCTCTGGACCTGCGGGACAAGGGCATCCTGGCCGGGTCGGTGCTGCCGTCCGCCACCGACACCCGGATGCTTCGTCAGGAGGCCGTGGACGGCGGCAACGCCATGCAGTTCCAGGACCCGCCCCAGCAGCCCGCCGACGTGGTGGCCGCGGTGGTGCGTCTGCTGGACAAGCCCCGCCTGGAGGTCTACCCCAAGCCGAGCGAGTCCCTGCTGGTGCGGCTGGCGATGCTGGCCCCGAACCTGCTGCCCAAGGTCTTCCCGCTCTTCCACGGGCGGGGCGAGCGCGGCATGGCCCGCTACCTGGAGGACCTGCGAAGCCGAGGGCTGGCGCGCCAGGTCGACGGCCGCTGGGAACTCGTGGAGGAAGCATGACCGTGACGGATGTGACCGACGAAACGGTGCTGCGGGTGACCAACCCGGCGACCGGAGAGCTGATCACCACCCTGCCCGCCGCGAGCGCCCGCCAGGTCGCCGAGGCGGCCGAGCGGGCCCAGCGGGTCTTCGAGAGCGGGTCGTGGTCCCGACTGCCGCCCAGGGACCGGGCATCGGTGCTGCTGCGGCTCGCCGACCTGATGGAACGGGACGCCGAGACGCTGGCCCGCCTGGACAGCCAGGACGCGGGCAAGCCGATCACCGAGTGCCGCACCGGCGACGTGCCCGGTGCGATCGAGTCGATCCGCTGGTTCGCCGAGGCGGCCGACAAGCTCTTCGGCCGGCTCGCCCCCACCGGCCGGGAGCACCTCGGGCTGATCAGCCGCGAGCCGGTCGGGGTGGTCGCGGCGATCCTGCCGTGGAACTACCCGCTGGCCATGGCCGCCTGGAAGGTCGGGCCCGCGCTCGCCGCCGGCAACTGCCTGCTGCTCAAGCCGGCCGAGGCGACACCGCGCTCGGCGCTGCACCTGGCGCGCCTGGCCACCGAGGCGGGTCTGCCGGACGGGGTGCTGACGGTGCTGCCCGGTCACGGGCCGGTCGCCGGCACGGCGCTGGCCCGCGACCCCCTGGTCGGGGCGCTGTCCTTCACCGGCTCCACCGCCACCGGGCGCCGGATCCTGACCGACGCGGCGCAGACCAACTTCAAGCGCGTCTCGCTGGAAATGGGCGGAAGGAGCCCCCAGATCCTGATGGCCGACGCGCTCGGCTTCGGCGACGAGCTCATCGACAACATGATCGAGGCCGCCTTTCTGACGATGGGTCAGAACTGTACGGCCGGCTCGCGCGTGCTGGTCCACCGGGACATCGCCGAAGAGGTCCTGGCCCGGTTCGTCGTCGCCGCCGAGGCGCTGGTCATCGGCGACCCCGCCGAAGCGGAGACCCGCATCGGGCCCCTGATCAGCCACGCTGCCCGCGCCCGCGTCGCCGGCGCCGTTGACGCCGCCGCCGCGGCCGGCGCGGGCATCCACACCGCGGGCCTTCCCGCCGGCCTGCCCGGCGCCGGCGCCTACTATCCGCCCACCGTCGTCACCGGAGCCCCCGTCGACAGCGACGTGCTGACCGAGGAGCTCTTCGGACCGGTCGTCACCGTCCAGACCTTCACCACCGAAGCCGAGGCGATCCGCCTGGCCAACGCCACCGAGTACGGGCTCGCGGCCTCCGTGTGGACCCGCGACCTCGATACCGCGCTGCGCCTGTCGCGCGACGTCCAGGCCGGCGTGGTCTCGGTGAACGCCTACAGCGAAGGGGACATCAGCACTCCGTTCGGCGGTTGGAAGCAGTCCGGATTCGGCGGTGCGGAGAAGTCGACCGCGGCCTTCGCCCAGTGGACCAGGGAGAAGACCGTCTGGATCCGCACCCGCTGAAAGCCGCTGATGACCCATCACCTCGCCCATCCCGTACCTCCGGCCGCGCCGGTCGAGGAGCGGCCGAGGCTGCGCGGCGTCCTGCACACCGCGACCGCCCCGCTCGCCCTGGCCGTCGGCCTCGCGCTCACCGCCACCGCTCCCGACGGCCGGGGCCGAGCGGCCTGCGCGGTCTTCGCCCTCACCGCCACGCTGCTGTTCACCACCAGCGCCGCGTACCACACCGGCCGGTGGACCCGCGGCACGGAAGAGGCGCTGCGCCGCCTCGACCACACCAACATCTTCCTGGTCATCGCCGGGACCTACACCCCGCTGGCGGTCCTGCTGCTGCCACCGCCGGCGGGCCGGGAGCTGCTCTGGACGGTCTGGGGCGCGGCGGCGGTGGGCGCCGCACTCCAGTGGCTGTGGCCCGCCGCCCCTCGGTGGCTCTCCGCGCCCGTCTACCTCGCGGTCGGCTGGATCGTGCTGCTGTTCATCCCGGACTTCGCCCACAGCGGCCGGCCCGTGGTCCTCGCCCTCGTCCTGGCCGGGGGCCTGCTCTACAGCGCGGGCGGCATCGTGTACGCCCGCAAACGCCCCGACCCGTCACCGGCCTGGTTCGGCTTCCACGAGGTGTTCCACGCCCTGACGGCCGCCGCGTTCGCCGCGCACGCCACCGCCATCGGCCTGCTCACCGCCCGCTGACGCCGCCGGGCTCCTCGGACCGCTCGAACCGCCTGCGCAACTCCAGCGGAGCCACGCCGTGCCAGCGGCGCACGGCGCGGCGAAGGGCGCGTTCGTCGGAGAAACCGGCCTGGCGCGCGACCTCGCGCAAGGTCGGTTCCGGACGCCGCAGCAGCTGTTCGACCCGTTCGCGCCGGACCCCGTCGACGATCGCCTCGTAGGTGGTGCCGCAGTCGGCCAGCCGCCGGCGCAGCGTGCGCTCGCTGGCCGCGTGCCGCCGCGCCTGCTCGGCGAAGGACGGCACCGACGGGAGTCCCTGCGCGATCGAGACCTCCAGGACTTCGAGCAACTCCTGCTGGTCGCGCCGGGCCGCCACCTGGGCGTCCAACAGCTCGAGCACCGAGGCGAGGACGACCGGGTCGCGGCCCGGCATCGCGGTGCGAGCCCACGCCGGAGGGACGACCAGGCGGTTGTCCTGCGCCCCGAAGGCCACCGGGCAGGCGAACAGGTCGCTGTACGGGGTGAGGTCACGCGGGGCGGGATGGACGAACGCGACCCGGCTCGGCGCGAAGGCCGGGCCGACGATCAGGCGGGTCAGCGTGACGACACTGGAGAACGCCTCCTCGGTCAGGAAGACCCCCACTCCCGGGTCGAGGGCCGGGTCGGGCAAGCTCGCCCGCAGCACGAAGCCGTCCTCCTCCGCTCCCGCTGACCAGACCGTCATCGCTCCGGACAGGTTCTGGTACTTCACTCCGGTCGTGATCGCGTGCTCCAGGGTGTCGCAGGCCATCAGCGCGAAGCCGAGCAGTCCCCACGCGGTCAGGTGCTGCGCCGCGCCCACCCGAAGGCCCAGCCGGTCGTCCCCGGTCAGCTCCAGTGCGCGGCGGATGACGGTGCTGCCCTGGCGGTAGGAGACCCGCAGGGCGGCGGAGCGCATCACGGCCTCCTCCAGGCCGACCCGGGCCAGTTCGGGCCGCAGGTCGACACCGTCCTCGCCGGCGGCCCCCGCGGGGGGGCGCCGGGGGTTGGGCGGTATGGTCGCCGCGGTGGTGCGGGGGGTGGCGCGCGGACACGCCGGGGCGGGGGGCGCGGGCC
>NZ_JBHWBW010000046.1:8378-28325 GCF_042735675.1 Kitasatospora sp. NPDC059571 | reverse complement strand
CACTCTTGTCTGTGGGACGGCTCCCGTATACGACGAGTGTCTGACTGCGCACCATGGACCAATACCCGCAGGGCGGTGCCGGCGGCGTACCCGGTCAACAGGGGGAGAAGCAGGGCGAGAAGGGCGGGCAGCGGGTGCCGACCGTTCGCGCGGGCACCTCGGTCGCCGAGCAGAAGAACCGTCAGGACGAGAACGAGCGGGTGGAGAGGAACGACGAGGAGGACGCGGTGGACCGCCGCGACGGCAACGCGTCAGGCGAGGAGGGCGCGCGCTGACCCGATCGGCGTCAGCGGCCGATCCGGCCGTCCTGCTGCGGGCGGACCGGTGAAGGCGTTCGGCGCGACCCGGCCACCGAACGAGGAGCAGCGATGAATCACCGGACCAACCCGGACCATCCGGTCCGCCGGGGCCACGACCCGGGGGACCACCTCCGCCGGGTCGCGGCCGCCCAGATGGAGATGATGGCGGAGGACGTGCGCCGGCTGACGCTCGCCCTGCACGAGTTGTCGCGCCACGAGCGTGCCCGGCGCCCGCCCGCGCGGCTGTGGAGGGTCATTGCCACGGAACCACCGAGCGGTGCTGCCGGGGACGGGAACCCGGACGGCGCGGCCGCCTGAGGGCTCCGACCCCGGCCCGAACGTCCGCTTTTCGCGGCGCCCTCGGGAGACCGCGGCCTCCCGCGACGATCCTCCGCCGGCGCCCGCGGATACCGTTGCCGATTCCGGGCAGAAGCTCGGGACGACGGACGGGTCGAACAAGGAGGACGCGGTGGCCCTGACGGCCGGAGGACGGATGACCGGGGTTGCGGAAGGGATGCGGGGTCCCTGGTCGGAGGCTGCCGGTCTCGGTGTCTACCTGGTCGACCGGGGCGGCGTCATCGTGGACGTGAACGCGCGGGCACTGGAACTGCTGGGCCTCCCCGCCGACGAGGTCGTCGGCAAGGACCACCACGAGTTGCTGCACCGCTCCGAGGAGGGGGCGTCCATCCCGCGTACGCAGTGCCCGTTCATGCACGCCCTGTTGTCGAACCGGCCGATTCAGGGGACCGCCGCACGCTTCCTGCGCGGCGACGGAACCCTGCTGCGCGTCGACTGGACGACGTCGCCTTTCACGTGGGCGCCGGGGAGCACCGGGATGGCGGTGCTCTTCCACGAGGACACCGCCGGACGCGGCGAGTACCGGGAGGGCGGGCTCTCGCAGTTGGAGCGTCTGGCGCTGCTCGCCGAGACCACGTCGGCCCTGACCTCGACCCTCAACGAGCGGGAGTGCGTCCAGCGGCTGGTGGCACTGGTCGCCCCGCGTCTGGCCGACTGGGCCATCGTCGATCTCGCCGACGAGCAGGGCGAGCTCTGGCGCACCCGGGTGGTGCACCACGAGGCCGGCAGCCTGGTGCGGCACACCGCCCTCGAGGGGCCACTGCCCGCGGTGTCCCCGCATTCGCAGCTCCCGCTCTCGCGTGCGCTGCGCGGCATGTCCGCCTCGGTGGCCGGGCCGGGGGTGTACCAGGGCGACCCGGACTCCGGCATCGCGGTGGTGCAACGGGAGCTGTTCGACGCCACCGGCATGAGCCACGCCGCCATCGCACCGATCCGCGGCCCCCGCGAGGTCCTGGGGGCCCTCACCATCGGCCGCACCGACGTCGGGGCCGAATTCGGGGCCCAGGACCTGTCGCTGCTGGAGGACATCGCCCGCCGGGCCGGGCTCGGCCTGTCGAACTCGCGCCTGTACCAGCGGCAGCGCCGGGTCGCCGAGACCATGCAACGGCATCTGCTGCCCCACCTGCCCGCCGTGCCGGGCCTTCAGATGACCGCCCGCTACCAGCCCGCGCCCGACGCCTCGCAGGTCGGCGGCGACTGGTACGACGCCTTCGGGCTGCCGGACGGTACCACCGCGCTCGTCATCGGCGATGTCGCCGGACACGACCTGGACGCGGCCGCGGAGATGGCCCAGCTCCGCAACATGCTGCGGGCGCTGGCGTGGTCGCACGCGGAGCCTCCGGGTGACATCGTGGGCCGCCTCGACCGGGCCATGCTGCACGTCTCCGACGCCACCATGGCCACCCTGGTCCTGGGTCGGCTGCACCGGGACGACGGTCGTCCCTGGGTGCTGGAGTGGATCAACGCGGGACACCCCCCGCCGCTCCTCGTCACCCGGGACGGCCAGGCCCGCTTCCTGGAGGACGGTCGCGGCCTGCTGCTGGGCACGGGTGTGGACGTCGTCCGGACGAGTTCCGAGACGGTCCTGCCGACGCACTCGACCCTCCTGCTCTACACGGACGGGCTGATCGAATCCCCGGCCGACGGGATCGACCCGGGGATGAGCCTCCTGCGGCGTCACGCCGCCGCGCTGGCCCACCGGCCGCTCGACACCTTCTGCGACCTGCTCCTGGACCGGGTCCGGCCCGGCGACAACGAGGACGACGTGGCCGTCCTGGCGGTACGCATGCCGTGAGGTCCACCGGGCCGGCCGGCCCGGGCCCGGGTGCGGGTCAGCCTTGCGCGGCCCGGACGGCCGCCTCCACGGTGGGCTGAAACGAGAAGAGCTGGTGGAGGCCGGCGATCTCGAAGATCCGGGCCAGTTCCGGCCGCAGGCCGGCCAGCATCAGCACGGCGCCGGTCCGCGCCGCCCGCTGGTAGGCGTTCACCAGCACGGTGATGCCGGTGGAGTCGCAGTAGGCCAGCCCGGCGAGGTTCGCCACCAGGAGGCCTCCGCCGGTTAACGGCAGCTCGTCGAGGGCCGCGCGCAGTTGCGACGCGTTGTGCTGGTCGAGCTCGCCGGAGACCTCCAGGATCCAGGCTCGGTCGTCGCGGCGGTGCAGGGCGACGGTGAGGACGCGGTCGGTCACCTGGGCTCCCTTGGTCGTGGGGCGGTGGAGAACGGACGCCCTCAATGCCCCGGCCGTCCGGACGGCGCGGCCGGTCCGCGGTGCGGAACGACGACCCGTGCGCGCAGGCGCACCACACCGCGGTCGTGTTCCGACGTCTGCCCGATCGTGTGCACCCCACCGGTCCGAACGCTCACATATCCTACGAAATGGTGATGCCCGGTCCGTTCGCCCGCGCGGCCGCCGACGTGCGGCGGCGCGCGCGTACGAGGGGGCACGGCCCGCGGAACCAGGGAGCTGCGGCGGGCCATATCCGTGCCGCGACGGGGTAGGCGGCTGGGTGAGGGAGAGGGTGGTCGTGGATCGATCCGACAGCGCCGGGCGCGGGAGCGCGGCGGTCGGCCAGGGCGTCTTCGCCGCGGACGACGAGGTCGGCCGGGACCTGGCACGGGTCGACTGGTCGGCCACGCCGCTCGGACCGCCTGCCGACTGGCCGCAGAGCCTGCGCACGGCGGTGGACATCCTGCTGGCGTCGCGCTTCCCGATGTGGATGGCCTGGGGGCCGCAACTGACGTTCTTCTGCAACGCCGCCTACCGGCGGGCCACTCTGGGCCGGAAGTACCCGTGGGCCCTGGGCCGGCCGGCGGGCGACGTGTGGGAGGAGATCTGGGACGACATCGGTCCGCGGATCGACGCGGTGCTGACCACCGGTGAGGCCACCTGGGACGAATCGCTGCTGCTGTTCCTGGAACGGTCCGGCTACCCGGAGGAGACCTACCACACGTTCTCCTACAGCCCGCTGAGGGACGACGACGCCGGTGTCGTCGGCATGCTGTGCGTGGTCAGCGAGGAGACCGAACGGGTCATCGGAGAGCGGCGGATGACGACCCTGCGCGAGCTGGGCTCCGACCTGAGCGTGGTACGGACCGAGCGGCAGATGCTGGCCTTCGCGGGTGAACAGCTCGGCCGCAACCCGCACGACCTCCCGTTCACCCTGACCTACCTGTTCGCCGAGGACGGCGTCGCCCGGCTGGCCGGCCGTACCGGAATCGCGGCCGGCCATCCCGCCGCCGTGGAGATCCTGACCCCGACCGACCCGCAGCCGGTCTGGCCCGTGGCGGCGCTGGCCCGCGGGGAGCCCCGGGTGGTCGCGCTCGACGGCCCCCCGTTCGGCGCGCTGCCCTCCGCCGGCCGGGCGCGGCCGCCCGCGCAGGCACTGGTGGTGCCGCTGAGGAAGCAGGGCGGCAGCCCCTACGGGTTCCTCGTCGCCGCGCTCAACCGCTACCGGCCGCTGGACGAGGGCTACCGCGGCTTCGTCGAACTGGCCGCCGGCCACCTCGCGGCCGGCATCGGCAGCGTGCGCAGCTACGCCGCCCAGCAGCAGCGGGCCGAGGACCTGGCCGCCGTCGACCGGGCGAAGACCGCATTCTTCTCCAACGTCAGCCACGAGTTCCGCACCCCGCTGACGCTGATCATGGGCCCGCTGGAAGAACTGCGCACCAGGCTCGCCGACGCCGACGAGCAGGTGCGCGAGGAGCTCGACGCCGTCCACCGCAACGGCCTGCGTCTGGGCAAGCTCGTCAACGCCCTGCTGGACTTCTCCCGGATCGAGGCGGGCCGCATGGAGGCCCGCTACGAGCCGGTTGACCTGGCCGTCGCCACCGCCGAACTCGCCGCCGTCTTCCGCTCCGCCGTGGAACGGGCCGGTCTCGCCCTGGAGGTGGACTGCCGGCCGCTCGCCGAGCCGGTGCACGTCGACCGCGGCATGTGGGAGAAGATCGTCCTGAACCTTCTGAGCAACGCCCTGAAGTTCACCTTCGAGGGGTCGATCCGGGTGGCGGTCCGCGCCCGGGACGGGGGCGCCGTCCTCACCGTGGCCGACACCGGCGTCGGCGTTCCCGGCCACGAGATGCCCCGGCTGTTCGAGCGCTTCCACCGCGTCGAGAACACCAGGTCGCGCTCCGACGAGGGCAGCGGTATCGGCCTGGCCCTCGTCCAGCAGCTCGTCCGGCTGCACGGCGGCACCGTCACCGCGCGCAGCACCGTCGGCGAGGGCACCGCCTTCACCGTTCGGCTCCCGTTCGGCACCGGCCACCTGCCCGCCGAAGGGCTGAACCGGGGTACCGGGACCACGGCCCCGGCAGCGACCGCCGCGCCGTACGTGCAGGAGGCCCTGCGCTGGCTCCCGAACGGCCGACGGGAGGGGCCGGACGGGCCGGGCCCCGACGGACCGGCGCCCGTCGGCCCCGGCCGGCCGCCGGGCGCGGCCGCGCCGACGGTCCTCGTCGCCGACGACAACGCCGACATGCGCGACTACCTGCTCCGGCTGCTCACGGGCGCCGGATACCGCGCCAAGGCCGTGGCCGACGGCCGGGACGCCCTCGAAGCCGCCCGGACGGACGCACCCGACCTGCTCGTCAGCGACGTCATGATGCCCCGCCTGAACGGACTCTCGCTGGTCGCCGCGCTCCGGGCGGACCCTCGCACCGCCGCCGTTCCCGTGCTGCTCCTGTCGGCCCGGGCGGGCCAGGAGTCCTCGGTGGAGGGGCTGGAGGCGGGCGCCGACGACTACCTCGTGAAGCCCTTCGCCGCCGCCGACCTGCTGGCCAGAGTACGGGCCACGGTGGCCCTGGCCAGGCTCCGCAGCCACCACGCCCGCTGGCGGACCGCCCTGGTCGACTCCCTCCAGGAGGCCTTCTTCGTCTGCGACGACGAGGGCGCCGTCGTCGAGACCAACGCCGCGTTCACCCGGATCCTCGGCTACGGCCCCGACCACCTGCCCTACACCCGGCCGCACCCCTGGTGGCCCGACCCGGTGACCGACGCCGAGGCCCACGAGCAGGCCGCGGCGGCCTTCGCCCGGCTGCCCGGCCGCGGTAGCTTCACGGTGCCCGCCACCCACCGCGACGGCCGACGCCTGTGGCTGGCGGCTGCGTGCAACCGGGCGGAGGACCCGGAAACCGGTCGCCCGGTGACCGTCGGCACCCTCCGCGACGTCACGGCCGAGCACCGCGCCGAACAGCGCGAGAGCGCCCTTGCCGGCCTCGGCCTGCGCCTCGCGGAGGCCACCAGCCTGCCGGAGTCCCTCGCCACCGCACTCGCCCAGCTGAGGGACACCTGGCAGGCCACGGCGGTCCTCGCCGCGGTCTTCCCGCCGGACGGCCCTCCGGCCCTCACCGCCACCACCCCGGGGACGACGGACTGGGACACGCTGGCCCCCGAGGCCCGGGACGCCATCACCGAGCAGCGCGACCGCCCCCTGCTCACGCCCGCCGTCGACGGCACCGCCGCAGGCATCACGCTCGAACACCCGCACGGCCTCCTGGTCCTGCGTATGGACCTGGGCGGCGCGCACCCCTTCGACGAGCAGGACCGGCTGCTCCTCGCCCTGCTGGCCGGCCGCCTGGCCCAGGGACTGCACCGCGCCCACCAGATCGACCAGCAGCGCGAGACCGCCATCGCGCTGCAGCGCGCGATCCTCGGACCCGGCCGGCTGCCGGAGGGGTTCGCCGTCCGGTACGAGCCCGCCGCCCGCCCGCTGGAGGTCGGCGGCGACTGGTACGACACCGTGGCGCTTCCCGACGGCCGCATCGGCATCGTGGTCGGGGACTGCGTCGGACGCGGCCTGCAGGCCGCCACCGTCATGGGGCAGCTGCGGAGCGCCTGCCGCGCGCTGCTGCTGCAGGACTCCTCGCCCGGCCGGGTGCTCTCAGCCCTGGACCGCTTCGCCGCAGACGTGCCCGGTGCGCTCTGCACCACGGTGTTCTGCGGTGTCCTCGACCCCGTCGGTGGCGACCTGGTCTACTCCAGCGCCGGCCACCCCCCGGGCATCCTCGCCCACGCCGACGGGACCAGCGAACTGCTGGAGTCGGGCCGCTCCTTCCCGCTGGCCGTCAGACCCGGCGGCGCCCGCCCCGAGGCGCGGTGCACGATGCCGCCACGCGCCACACTGCTGCTCTACACCGACGGATTGGTCGAGCGGCGCCGCCGCCCCCTGACCGGGGGCATCGAGCGGGCCGGTGCGGCCGTCCACGGCGGGCGGGCCGCCGCGCTCGACGACGTGGCGACCGGCGTGATGGCCGCGCTCGCTCCACCCGGCGGTTTCGAGGACGACGTCGCGCTGCTGCTGTACCGCCACCCGGGCCCGCTGAGCGTCACCTTCGCAGCGGAGTCGTCCCGCCTCGCCCCCGTGCGGGGTGCCCTGCGCAGCTGGCTCGAACGGTGCGGACTGCCTCCGCACGCCGTACTGAACATCCTGATCGCGGCCGGCGAAGCCTGCGCGAACGCCGTGGAGCACGGCCACCGCGGCGCACCCGGCGCACCCGTCACCCTGCGGGCCTCCGCCACCGTCGACGGACTCCGGCTGACCGTCACCGACACCGGCAGCTGGCGGCCGCCGGCCCGGGACGCCGACCCCCTGCGAGGGCGCGGACTCTCGCTGATGAACGCACTGATGCAGCGGGTCAACGTCACCCCCGGCCCGACCGGAACCACCGTCGACATGTACACAAGGATCAGCTGATGCCCGCCTCACTGACCCTGACGACCCATCGGCGCGCTGACGGGTCGACGGTCGTCCGCGTCGAAGGAGAGATCGACATGGGCAACGCCGAGGTCTTCGCCGCCGCACTGGACCGGGAGCCGTCCGGACCCGTCCCCCTCGTGGTGGACCTCGGCGCCGTGGAGTACCTCGACAGCGCGGCCCTGAGCATCCTCTTCGCCCGGGCCGACCGGATCGAACTCGTCGCCAACCCGATCCTTCGGCCGCTGCTCGCCATCTCCGGCCTGTCCGCACTCGTCACGGTCCGCGAGCCGGGCGCTCCCGGCGCCGAGCCTCCGGCCGGCGGGGGATCGCAGGGCTGAGACGTCGAGCGGGGCCCGTGAACCGTGGAGCGGGGCCCGTGAACCCGTCGTCGTCGGGTTCGGGTTCGTCCTCGGCGGTGCGAATCCGGCGGGCGGGCCTGGTCAGCCCGGACCGGGGCGATCGGCGGCCGGCCCGGCGGCCCGGGCCTCGGCGACGGTTCCGTAGACCTGCAGGAGGCGATCGGACCCGGTGAGCGAGAGGAGCCGGGCGACGTGCGGTGGTGGGGCGGCCAGGATGAGTTCGCCGGCGACCTCCCGGCTGCGGCGGTACAGGCGCAGCAGGGCGTTCAGGCCGGAGGAGTCGCAGAAGGTGACATCGGTGAGGTCCACGATGAGGACCGGATGCCGGTCGATGAGGTCCGTGGCGTCCTGGTAGAGAACGGGCGCAGTCCGGAGGTCGAGCGTTCCGGCGACGGCGACCACGGCGGGTCGGCCGTGGGGCGCGGTGACGTCGACTGTCAGGTCGGTGGTGCTCACGGTCGACTGCTCTCGGTAGGGTGCGTGGGCGTGTTCGCCCCCGCCCCGGGCCCACCGATCGCACCGCACTCCCGGCGGATGCGAACACGCGGCGCGGGCATGCGTGCGTGTACCCCGCCGGCGGAATTCTGCACGGCCCGGGACCGCCCCGTCGGCCTCTCCGAAGCGTTCACCGAGACCTGCCCTGCTCAGGGCGCCGCCGCGCGGCGCGCGGCCGTCTGCCGGGTGGGGGATAGGGTGGCAGGACGGGCGGGGGCGAAGGAGCTGCGGTGAGGACAGCGCACGGTGTGGCGACACTCGATCCGGTGGATGCAGGGGACCACGTCTGCTGGATGGTGGGGCCGGGTGACGACGTCGCCGGTCCGGCGCGGGCGTTCGTCGCCGACGGCGAGCTGTTCGGCGACATGGTGCTGGTGCTCGGTGACACCGACGGCGGACGCCGCGCACCCGCGACCTGGGACGCGCTTCTCGGCGAGGTCAGCCGCGGCGCCGAGCGCGCCGATCGGGAGGGCTTCCGCACCCTGCGGGTCCTGGCCGACCTCACCGCGCTGCCCGCCGGCGACACCCGCCCCGACGTCCTGGCCCGGCACGAGCTGCGGCTGGACGCCCTCGCGGCCGACAGCGGCGCGATCCTCGTGTGCGTCTACGACCGGGCCGCCCTGACCCCCGAGGCCGCCCACTAGGCCGCGGGAGTGCACCCGCACCATCTGGGCCGGGACCGATCGGCGGCCCGCCGACGCCCGGCGGCGATGCGCGGCCGTGGGCCCGGACCGGATCGGATGCGGCACTCGGGCAGTGTTTGACCGGCGCCCCATCGTCCACACGCCCGGTTGGGCGGCTGTCGGACGGATCCGTGCCATCGGCCCGTCGGCGGTCGCCTCCGGGCCTGCGGACGCGGCTCTTCCCCCCGCCCCGCGGGCCCGGCCCGGTCGACAGCGCGTCGGCACGGACCGCCCGACGTGGATCCGGGGCGGCGCGGCTTCGTGACGATGACGCCCGATGCGGACCTCGTCACGGCGTTCCGCGAGGGCGGGGGCGCCGGCCGGCCCGTGGTCGGTGGCGTGAAGGTCTGCCGGAGCAGCAACCGCGACAGGGCCGTCGGCACCGCGCACCGGCTGTGGCCGACCGAGCTCCTGCCCGGCGAGCCGGCCCGGCTCCTGCCCACCCCGGCGTACTTCGGGCAGGCCTGTGAACCGGTCACCCGCGACACGGTCGACCAGGCCGTCACCTGGGGAGACGACGAGGGCGAGCACATCGACACCGTCCGGGCCTGCCCGCGGGCCGGGTTCGACGAGGTGTACGTGGGCCGGATCGGCCCGGATCGGGCGTCGTTCCTCGACGCCCACCGCGAACTCGTCCGGCCCGCCCCGCGCTGACGGGCCGCGTGGGCGACGATCACCGGTGGCCGGACGGGCCCGCGCCGTGCAGCGGTCTGCGTGCCGCCATCAGGTCCGCGCTCGGCGCCCGGACCAGCTGCAGACCGGCGTCCCGGAGCTCGGAGCGCAGCTGCGACGGGTCCGCCGGCCACAGGTCGAACGCCTCCCGTTCCTCGCGCACGGTGCGTCCGTGCCGCTCCACGCGGTAGGTGAAGGTGGCGCGCAGGGCCCCGCGGTGCGGGGCGCGGGCGAGGTCTGCGCTGTAGAGGTCCGGGCCGACCCGGACCGGGCCGAGCCGGTCGTGCTCGGGGCCGGCCGGCAGGCGGGAGGGCGGGGGGTCGAACAGCAGCAGCCCGCCGGGGACGAGGGCCGCTTCGAGCGCCCTCCAGGTGGCCCGCCGGGCGGCCGGATCCAGGGAGGCGATGACGTTGGAGGCCACGGCCAGATCCGCGACCCCCGCCAACCCGGCCTCCTGCACGGGCTCCGGGTGGACGGTGACGCGGGCCTGCCGGGCGGCCCCGAGCCCCGACAGCCGGCTCAGCAGCGCGGTCCGCATCGCCGGCGACGGCTCGACCGCGTGGATCGGCACCGCGGCCGCGGTGAGCAGCATCTCGGTGACGATGCCGGTGCCCGCGCCGACATCCAGCACGGCGAGCCGGGCACGACCGGCGGCTCCGGCGAAGCGCCGCTGCGCGAGCCGTCGGTCGCTCTCGGCCTGCAGCAGGTCGTAGAACTCGACGGACACCGTGTAGTCGGCATCGGCGGCGCCGTTCTCCGGCCCGTCGGTCACGGCCGGGCCGCGCCCGTCCCGCCGGACCGGTGCCGGCCCGGGCCCGCCAGCGCGCTGCCGTCGAGGTCGGCGAGCAACTGCCCGACGTCGGCGTGCACCTCCAGCGCTCCGGCCGCCCGCAGGGCCCGCTCGCCGAAGCCGCCGGACAGCACCGCGATGCACGCCACACCCGCCGTACCCGCAGCCTGGACGTCCCACAGGGTGTCACCGACGAACAGCGCCTCGCCCGGTGCGGCGCCCGCCTTCACCAGGGCGGCACGGACCAGGTCCGGCGCGGGCTTGCTCGCGTCCACGTCGTCGGCACCGGTCGCGTCGTCGATCGCGTCGTCGGCGTCCAGCACCCGGCGCATCACCGCCAGGTCCCGGGCGGACGCCGAGGACGCGAGGACGATCGTCCACCCGCGCCGCTTCAGTTCCCGCAGCAGCGCGGCCGCTCCGTCGAACGGTCGCAGCCGGGGCCAGAACCGTGCGAACAGCGCCTGCTGCGCCCGGCTGATCGCCTCGTCCTCGTCCCGGTCCCGGTCCTCGCCCAGCAGATGGCCGAGGAGCAGGTCGGCGCCCATCCCGATCGCACCGTGGATGCGCGCCATCGCCGGCGCGTGACCGAACTGCGCGAACGCCTCGGACCACGCGAGGGTGTGCAGGTAGTTGGTGTCGAGCAGTGTCCCGTCGACGTCGAACAGTGCTGCGGCAGGCATCCGCGATCTCCCCTCGTCCGATCCCAGGTGCCGTTGGCACGGGCTCTCCGACGCTACGGGCAGCGGCGCGCAGGCGCGCGGCGAACCTCTCCGGCACCGTCGCCGGCCGTGCACGGGAGTGGCCGTGTCCGGAGCGGGAAGACGCGCCGTCGGAGTGCCGTGGTGCGACAGGACGGAGATCGTGGTGGCTGCAGCCCGTACCGATGCCGGGACGCGCCACCCTCGGCACGGCCGGCGCGGTGAGGCCAGACTGCCGGCCGTGCTCGCGACGCTGGTCGCGATCCTGCTCTACCTCGCCCTGCCCGAGGAACTCCTGGTGGCGCCCCGCTTCGTGCTGCCGGCCCTGGAGGTACTGCTGCTCATCCCGCTGGTGGCGATCAACCCGCGCCGGCTGACCCGGCAGACCCGCATCTCGCGGCTGCTGTCGCTGGCGCTCGTCGCCCTGGTCGGGGCCAGCAACCTCACCGCCCTGGGCCTGCTGATCCACGCCCTGGTCTCCAGTGGCGTGAAGGACGGCGGCGCGCTGCTGCTCGCCGCACTCCAGGTGTGGGCGACCAACATCATCGTCTTCGGGCTGGCCTTCTGGGAGCTCGACCGGGGCGGGCCCGTGGTCCGGACCCAGGCGCCCCGCGCGGAGCTGCCGCTGGCGGACTTCCGGTTCTCCCAGGACGAGAACGACGATGCGGTCAGCGAGGTCGCCGACGGCGCCAGCCGCTCCTGCGACTGGGTGCCGGTGCTGACGGACTACCTCTACGTGTCGGTGACCAACTCGACGGCCTTCAGTCCGACCGACACCATGCCGCTGTCGACCCGCGCCAAGGTGCTCATGAGCATCGAGAGCATCGCCGCCCTGCTGACCTCGCTCCTGGTCATCGCCCGCGCCGTGAGCGTCCTGCACTGACTCCGGCGCACTCCCCGCGGCCCGGGCGGTGGGCACGGCGGTGACCTGCGCCGCTCACCGTCCCATCCGCACGGCGACCAGGCAGGTGTCGTCGCCGGTGTCGGCCGGGCTCTGGGCGAGCAGCCGGTCGAGGTACGCCTCCAGGTCCTCGCCGGGCGGGCCGACGGCGCGGAGCAGTTCCTCCAGGGAGGCCGTCACGTCGCGGTCGCGGCGTTCCACCAGGCCGTCGGTGCAGAGCAGCAGGACGGCGCCCGGCTCCGGGTGCAGGCGGTGCTCCTCGTACACGGCGTCCTCGGAGGCGCCGAGCAGGAGGCCCGACGGGAGGGGGAGGAGTTCGGGCGGCCCGGCGGGGCGGAGGAGGGCGGGCGGGAAATGGCCGGCGCGGGCCCAGCGGAGTTCGCCCCTGGTGCTCTCCCAGCCGGCGCACACCGCCGTCGCCGTGGTCGGCTCGCGGAGCTGGAGCGTCGTCATGTTGAGCCAGGCCAGCAGGCGTGCCGGTCCGGCGCCGGTCATGGCGAGGCCGCGCAGGGCGTTCCGCAGGACGATCATGCTGGTGGCTGCCTCGATGCCGTGGCCGGCCACGTCGCCGACGGCCAGCAGCGCCCGGCCGCCGTCCAGCGGGAGGGCGTCGTACCAGTCCCCGCCGACCTTCTCCTGCAGGGCGGCAGGGCGGTAGCGGACGGCCGCGGTGAGGTCGGCGGCGTCGAGCGGCGGCGGCCCGGTGGGCAGGATGGCCTGCTGGAGGCGGAGTGCGAGCCGTGCCTGCTCGGCGGCGACCTGTTCGCGGTCGGCGAGCCGGTCCCGGGTGGCGGCGAGCGCGACCTCCGTCCGGTGGTGGGCCGAGACGTCCTGGTAGGCGCCGACGATGCCGACGGGCCGCCCGTTGGCGTCGAGGACGGGTTCGGCGACGACGCGGGCGTAGCGCACGGCGCCGTCGGGGCGGCGGACACGGCAGACGGCGGAGACGGACGTCCTGCGGCGCAGCAGGCCGTGCAGCATGTCGCGGACCGCCTCCCGGTCGTCGGGGTGGACATGGGAGACCAGGTCGGACAGCGGTACGGGCGCATCGTCGACGGAGAGGCCGTACAGCTCGAACAGCCGGCCGGTCCAGTGGACCGTCCCGGTGGCGAGGTCCTCCTCGAAGCCGCCGATGCGGGTGAGGCGCTGGGCGGTGCGGAGGAGGGCGGTCTCGCGGTCGTCGCCGTCCTCGCGCTGCCAGCTGACCAGCAGCCCGGTCGCGGTGCGGGCCGCGCTCAGCCGGACGGTGGCGACGAGCGGCCGCTGTCCCGCGTGCAGGGCCAGGTGCAGCCGTTCGCCCCGGATCGGCTCGCCGGTCGCATGGGTGCGCCGCAGGCGCTCCAGCAGGCCGCCGCCGGCCAGGGGGTACGCCTCCAGGAAGGTCCGGCCGGTCACCTGGGCCGCGGGCCGGCCGACCGGGTCGGTGTAGCCGGGTGAGAGGGCGGCGATCCGGAAGTCGGCGACCCGGCCGTTCGGATCGGTGACGGCGGTCAGCAGCATCGCCGAGCCGAGGGCGCCGTCCAGCGCGGTCACGGTGGCGTCGTCCGCGGACGGGTCGGTGGTGGGCCGCTGCCGCCCGGCCTCGCCGCCGAGGTCCAGCGTGAGGGCGCAGATCTCGGCGAGTGCCTGCATCCGGGCCCGGAAGTTGGCCGGCAGGTCGGCGGGGGTGATCTGCCAGGCGATCTCGACGGCGCCCATGGTGTCGCCGGCGCGCCGGATCGGCAGGACCAGGCGCACAGGTGCCTCCGTGCCGCCGATCGTCGGCGCGGCCGGCGCGGCGGGACCGTCCGGCGGCCAGGCATCGGCCCCGCTCGCGAGTGCCAGCCGGGCCGGAGTGCCGATTCCCGGTGGCACGCGGCGCCAGCCCAGGACGTCGCTCGCCGGGAATCCGGCCTGCCCGGCCAGCGCGAGCGCGCCGCCCGGTTCGCGCGTCCAGATCGCGACGGCGCAGGCGTCCCCGACGGCGGCGGGGTCGAGCGCGGCCCGGGCCAGGGCGTCGAGACCGGGCAGGGGAGCGTCCGCCCGGGCGGCCTGCGGTGCGCCGGGCGTCGTGGGGCGGCCGGTGGAGGCGCGGTCCCGAGCGGTGGCCGCGGCGACGATCTCGGCGGCGAAGGCGGCCGGCGAGGAGCCGGCCTGTTCGGCGAGGGCGGCGATCCGGGCCGCGGCGGCCGAGGGCGAGCAGCCGAGGCGCTCCGCGATCACACCCGCGGCAACGGCCAGCAGCGGGCGCCCGGCCGACTCCCGCCGCAGGTCGTCCATCTCGTGCGCCAGCCGCGCGACGGTGGCTGCAAGGTCCACGACGCCCTCGGGGCCGGTGGGTGGCTGGTCCACGGTCACCAGGCTAGGCCCTGTCGCGCGGGTCCGGCCCTGCCTTCCCGCCGCGGCCCCTGCGCGGCCCCGGTGACCGGTCGGCAACGGGAGGTACCGCGGTGCCGCGCCCGGGTACGGGAGTCTCAGGAGCCGGTGCCGGGCGTGCCGCCCGCGGCAGGGGTAACGTCGCCAGCGGTGCGATCACCGGGCGGCCGGCCACCGCAACGCGGTGCGTGTGCGGCACCATCCGGGCCGGGTCACCCTGCCCCGGCCGCGACGACGGGACATGACCGTGAGCGCGACGAGAGACGGTCGGACGGCAGCGAGCGGGGGGAGCGCGGGCCGCGACGGCGCCGCGTCGGTCGGCGAGCCGGAGCTGCGGCGCCTGCTCGCCGGTCTGACGGCCGTCCGGGACGGCGATTTCGGGACGCGGCTGCCCGCCGAGGCGGACGGCCTGCTCGGTGAGATCGCCGGCGTGTTCAACGGCATGGTCGACCAGCTGTCGCTGTTCACCTCCGAGGTGACCCGGGTGGCCCGTGAGGTGGGCACCGAGGGCATCCTGGGCGGCCAGGCCGACGTCAAGGGCGTGTCGGGCACCTGGCGCGACCTCACCGACTCGGTGAACTTCATGGCGGGCAACCTCACCGCGCAGGTCCGCTCGATCGCGCAGGTGGCGACCGCGGTCGCCGAGGGCGACCTGTCGCAGAAGATCACCGTGGCGGCGCGCGGCGAGATCCTGGAGCTGAAGGAGACCATCAATACGATGGTCGACCAGCTGTCGTCCTTCGCGGGCGAGGTGACCCGGGTGGCCCGGGAGGTGGGCACCGAGGGGCGGCTCGGCGGTCAGGCGGACGTACGCGACGTCTCCGGCACGTGGCGCGACCTCACCGAGTCCGTCAACGTCATGGCCGACAACCTCACCGCGCAGGTCCGGGCCATTGCCGAGGTCACCACCGCGGTGGCCGAGGGCGACCTCACGCAGAAGATCCGGGTGGACGCCCGGGGCGAGATCCTGGAGCTGAAGGAGACCATCAACACGATGGTCGACCAGCTGTCGGCGTTCGCCGACGAGGTGACCCGGGTGGCCCGCGAGGTCGGCACCGAGGGCAACCTCGGTGGCCAGGCCACCGTCCGCGGCGTCTCCGGCACCTGGAAGGACCTGACCGACAACGTCAACGTGATGGCGTCCAACCTCACCGGGCAGGTCCGCTCGATCGCCCAGGTCGCCACCGCCGTCGCCCGGGGCGACCTCTCGCAGAAGATCACCGTCGAGGCGAAGGGCGAGGTCGCCGCCCTCGCGGACGTGATCAACAGGATGGTCGACACCCTGTCGGCGTTCGCGGACGAGGTGACGCGGGTGGCCCGCGAGGTCGGCACCGAGGGCGCCCTCGGCGGCCAGGCCCGCGTACCGAACGTCGCCGGGACGTGGAAGGACCTCACCGACAACGTCAACTTCATGGCGCACAACCTGACCAGTCAGGTCCGCAACATCGCCCAGGTCACCACGGCGGTGGCCCGGGGTGACCTGACCCGCAAGATCGACGTGGATGCCCGCGGCGAGATCCTGGAGCTCAAGACCACCATCAACACCATGGTCGACCAGCTGTCCTCGTTCGCCGCGGAGGTCACCCGGGTCGCCCGCGAGGTCGGCAGCGAGGGCCGACTCGGCGGGCAGGCCGAGGTCGAGGGCGTGTCCGGCACCTGGAAGCGGCTGACGGAGAACGTCAACGAGCTGGCGGGCAACCTCACCCGCCAGGTCCGCGCGATCGCCGAGGTCACCGGTGCCGTCACCGCCGGCGACCTCACCCGATCCATCACCATGGACGCCTCCGGCGAGGTCGCCGACCTCAAGGACAACATCAACTTCATGGTCGAGTCGCTCCGCGAGACCACCCGGGCCAACGAGGAACAGGACTGGCTCAAGACCAACCTCGCCCGGATCTCCGGACTCATGCAGGGCCGGCGCGACCTGGCCGCGGTCGCCGATCTGATCATGGACGAGCTGACGCCGCTGGTCGACGCCCAGTACGGCGCCTTCTACCTGTCACAGGAGACCTCGACCGGCACCGTGCTC
The DNA here is from genome assembly GCF_042735675.1 of Kitasatospora sp. NPDC059571. Taxonomy (NCBI): domain Bacteria; kingdom Bacillati; phylum Actinomycetota; class Actinomycetes; order Kitasatosporales; family Streptomycetaceae; genus Kitasatospora; species Kitasatospora sp. NPDC059571. The sequence goes on along the minus strand of NZ_JBHWBW010000046.1, from coordinate 11,994 downwards.
GAACTCGTCGGCTCCTACGCCTACCCGCCCGGCCGCACCCCGACCCGCTTCCGACTCGGCGAGTCCCTGGTGGGCCAGGCCGCCCGCAGCCGGCGCGCCATTGCCGTCGACCGGCTCCCGGCCGACTACGTCACGGTCTCCTCCGGCCTGGGCGCCGCCGATCCGGTCGAACTCGTCGTGCTGCCCGTCGTGGTGGAGGACCAGGTCCTCGGTGTCATCGAACTCGCCACCGTGCACGGCTTCACCGCCGTCCACCGCGCCTTCCTCGACCAGCTGATGGAGACCGTCGGCGTCAACGTCAGCACCATCGTCGCCAACGCCCGCACCGACGAACTCCTCGGAGAGTCCCAGCGCCTGACCGCCGAACTCCAGACCAGATCCCGCGAACTCCAGTCACGACAGGATGAGTTGCAATCCTCCAACGCCGAACTGGAGGACAAGGCGGCTCTGCTGGCCGCGCAGAACCGGGACATCGAGGCCAAGAACCTCGAGATCGAGCAGGGCCGCCAAGAACTCGAGGACCGCGCACACCAGTTGACCCGCGCCTCCCGCTACAAGTCGGAGTTCCTCGCCAACATGAGCCACGAGCTCCGCACCCCCCTCAACAGCCTGCTCATCCTGGCGCAGCTCCTCGCCCAGAACCCCTCCCACAACCTGACCGCCAAACAGGTCGAGTACGCCGGCATCATCCACTCCGCCGGGTCCGACCTGCTCCAGCTCATCAACGACATCCTCGACCTGTCCAAGGTCGAGGCGGGCAAGATGGACGTCAGCCCCGAACGGATCCCACTCGCCGCACTCCTCGACTACGTCGAGGCGACCTTCCGTCCGCTCACCGCCCAGAAGAACCTCGACTTCCGGATCACCACCGCCCCCGACGTGCCGTCCTCCGTGGTCACCGACGACTACCGGCTGCGCCAGGTGCTGCGCAATCTGCTCTCCAACGCGGTCAAGTTCACCGAGCAGGGCAGCGTCGAACTGCTCATCGAGGTGGCCCGGGACGACGCCGTGCCCGGACTCGCGCGGCACGGCGTGCCCGTGCTCGCCTTCCACGTCACCGACACCGGCATCGGCATCGCGCCGCAGCACCTGAACGGTGTGTTCGGCGCCTTCCAGCAGGCCGACGGCACCACCAGCCGGCGGTACGGCGGCACCGGCCTCGGCCTCTCCATCAGCCGGGAGATCGCCTACCTGTTGGGCGGCGCGATCACCGCCGAGAGCAGCCTCGGCCAGGGCAGCACCTTCACGCTCTACCTGCCCGCCGAGCACCCCGACGAGTACCCGGACGTCGACGAGCCGCGGCCCGCCGACGCCATCGGTGCCACCGGTGCCACCGGTGCCACCGATTACGCCGCGACGGCCGGACCCGCGCGGGCGGCGCCGCGCAAGCGCCTGCTCGTCGTGGAGGGCCCCCCGAAGAGCCTGCTGTCCGCGCTCGCCGAGAGTGCCGCCGCGGAACTGCCCGACCGGGCGGGCGCCGAAGGCCGGCGCGAGCCGGTCGAGATCGTCTCGGCCGCGACCCCGTCCGAGGCGGCCCTGCTCCTGGCCGACCGGCCGTTCCAGTGCGTCGTGCTCGACCTCGGCCTCCCCGAGCGCGGTGCCCGCTCGCTCCTGGACACCATGGGACGTGATCCCGCCCTGCGCTCCGTGCCGGTCCTCGCCTGCCCCGGCCACCCCGGCGGCGACCGGGAGAAGGCCCTCGCCGGCCGCCTCCCGCCGCCCCCGGTCGAGGTGCTCTCCGGCCTGGACGAACTGCGCGAGCGCATTGCCCTCCACCTGAGCGCCGACCTTCCGGGCGACGTGGTGCCGCTGGTCCGCAGCGAGGCGGCCGCCGCGATCATCGGGCCCGCGGACGAGGCCCTCGCCGGGCGCACCGCCCTCGTCATCGACGACGACGAGCGGAACCTCTACGCCGTCACCGGCATCCTGGAACTGCTCGGCATGCGCGTCCTCCAGGCCGAGGACGGCCGCGCGGGCATCGAGGCCCTGGCCCGGCACCCCGGCGTCGACCTCGTCCTCATGGACGTGATGATGCCCGAGATGGACGGCTACACCGCGACCGCCGCCATCCGCGCGATGCCCGAGCACGCCGACCTGCCGATCATCGCCGTCACCGCCAAGGCCATGCCCGGAGACCGCGAGAAGAGCCTTGCCGCGGGCGCCACCGACCACGTCACCAAGCCCGTGGACGCCCGCGACCTCGTCGCCTGCATCCGGCGCAGTCTCCGTTCGGACACCGACCGTCCGGAAGGCGCGTGACGGCAGCGGAGCGTGACGGCAGCGGGACGTGAGGGCAGTGGGACGTCACGGGGCGGGGACGCCCGGCCGTCACAGGCCGAGACGGCGGCCGGCCTTCGCGGCGGCCTTCACCTGGGCGTCCGCGTCCTGCCGCTGACGGCCGTGCAGCATACCCAGTGCGAAGGCGACCTCGGGGGGAGCGTCCGCGGCGAGCTCGCGAATCGCCCGTTCGGCCACCACGCCGTCCTGATGGGCGCCGAGCGCCTTGTGGATGCGCTTCGCGCGCCGGCCCAGCGTGGGGGCGGGCCTGCCGAGCAGCGGCTCCGCGCTCTCCGCGGCGTAGCGGGCCCTCTTGGCCGCCTTGCGCGCGCGGTGCAGGGCGCTGTCGCGCTCCGGTCCCGGCGGCAGTTCCAGGGCGGCCCCGAGACGGCGGACGGTCCGCTTCTGCTGGCGGGCCAGCATGCGCCGTGCCTCCTTGCGGCCCCGCTCCGCCCGGCCGCGCAGCGGCGGGTCGGCGGCCAGTGCCTCCAGGGCGCCCAGCAGGGCGAAGTAGCGGGGCTGCTCCATCGCGCGCACCGCGGCCTGCCGGCCGGTCTCGTAGCGGTCCGTGAAGACCTCCTCCAGCAGACGGCGGACGGTCCCCGGCCGCGCGGCGGCGGGCAGGCCGGCGGCCTGGGCCGTGAGCCGCGCGCCCAGCACCTCGGCGTCCCGGGCACGTCCGAGGATCCTGCCCAGGCGGCGCAGTTCGGCCTCCACGTGGTCCACGGACCCCTTGCGGAGGATCCGCCGGTGGACGGCGAGCGCGCTGCGCAGGCGCCGGACAGTGACCCGCATGCGGTGCACCGCGTCCGGTTCGTCGAGTCGGACGGCGGCGTCCAGCGACTCCAGGGATGCGACCTGGGCCCGGAGGTAGGCGGTGAGCGCGGCGCCGACGGTACCGACCTTCCTCGGCCCGGCCGGCACACCGCGAGGCGGCCGGTCCGGGAGCTCCGCTAGCCTCTGCTGCAGGGCCCGGCCGAGCTTCGTCCCGGGGACGGACGGCCGCAGTCCGTGCCCGCGCAGTGTCGCCCCGACCGCCTCCAGCAGGTCCGCTCCGGCGTCGGCCAGCTCCACCTCGGTCTCGATCCAGTCGACGGTTCGGGATGCCGTGCCCCCGGGGCCGATCGTGTCGGCCGAGACCGTGTCGACGTCGACCTCGGCGAGGGTGCGCCCGTCGCCGTCGAGCAGCGACGTGGCGGCGCGGCGCGCCCGCGCGGTCCGCCCCCCGGCCCCCGCCCGGCCCCCCGCGCGGGGCGCGCGCGGGGGGCGCGCGCGGCGGCCCCGCGGCGGGGGGTCGGACCGCGGTGAGTCAGACTGCGGCCGGCGCGGGCTCCTCGTC
>NZ_JBHWBW010000046.1:5371-8368 GCF_042735675.1 Kitasatospora sp. NPDC059571 | reverse complement strand
CCGCGGCGCTGCGGCGGGGCGGGGCGGGGGGGGCGGCGGGGCGCGGGGGGGGGGGGCGGGGGGGGGGGGGGGGCGCCGCGCCCCCCCCCCCCCCCCCCTCGCCGAGCCCCCGGCGTGGACGGCCGCCCGGGCGGCCAGCTCCCTCGGCGGCCGCTGCCCGTTCCCGCTCTCCACGGGCAGACGGGTCTCGGTCCGGCTGCCGTCCGGGTTGGGGGTCTTCAGGTGCCAGCCCGCGTCGTGGCCGCCGGTGCGGCGGCGCAGCGTCACCCCGCGGCGCAGCATCCGCAGGTCAGGGGTGTCGAAGTAGACGGCATCCAGCCGCACCGTGGCACCGCGCCGGACCGACGCCACTCCGGGCAGCCCGTCCGCGGTCAGCGGCTCGCCGGCGGCGCCGTCGTACGAACACTCGGTCTCCTGGTGTCGTGTCGCCATGCTGCTCGTCTGTCCGGCACGGCAGATCCCAACCGCCGACGACCCGGGAACACGTTGCCGTGTTCGCGGTGGGCTGCAGGTGCCCTGGCGGCTCCGGCCGTCCGGGCCGGCGGGGCGACCGGCCTCGGCGGGGGTATCCCCGCGGGGCGCCGGCGACGGGCCGCCGCCGCTCAGCTCTGCTGGTAGAGCACCGCGCCGGTACGGCAGTCGAGGTCGACGAAGACGTAGAGACAGCCCTCGCCGCCCCAGACGTCGGCGCCGCCGTTCATCGAGGCGAAGAGCATCGGGCGGCCGCACAGCGGGCAGTCGGGGCGTTCCGGGTCCTGGATCCAGTCGGGGTGCCCGCCCAGCGCGGAGCCGCCGTCGTGCCAGGCCGAGCCGCTGCCGCCGTGCGGCCGGGCCGGCCCCAGTACCAGCCGGGTCGGGTACGGGTCCCAGCCGTCGATCACCGGGCCGTTGCAGGACGGCCGTTCGTTGTGCTCCAGCCAGCGGGCGCCGCCCGATCCGTCGTAGCCGCTGAGCACGGTGCCGAAGTCGGTGCACCGCGGGCAGGACAGCACGCGGACGTGGTCCGGGCCGGTGAGGCCCAGGGCGCGGGCCGCGGCCGAGCCCGGCGGGAGGTCGAGGGCGGCGTGCAGTTCCATCCGGCACCACGGGCAGTGTTCGCCCGACGGGGCGCCGAACACCGGCGCGCCGTACGGGCCGTGGGCCGTGCCGTCCGGGGCCGCCTCGATGTCCTCGGCGTCCACCGGGAGAAGCTCGAAGGCGGGACCGAGGAGCAGCTCACGACGGGTGCCCGACGGGAGGAGCTCCCATCCGGCGTCGCGGGTGTGGACGTCGACGTCCTCCGCGCTCCGCCACCGGCGGAAGGCCTCCTCGGCCACGGCGGGGTGTGCGTTGGCCACGCAGTCGAACAGTTCGCCGCGCAGGACTCCGTCGGCCGCGTCGGCCAGCCGGACCAGTTCCCGGGTGGTGGCCTCGTCCGCGCCCCGGTAGACCTCGCCCCGGTCGAAGACTCCCGCCGTCAGCAGCCGTGCGTGGTGCGGGGCCATCCGGCCGGGCTCGCCGACCGCGGCCGCGGCCAGCTCCCACACCGCATCCTCGTCCCCCTGGCAGCACTGGGAGACCAGCTCCTCGATACTCTCGTCCGTCAGCATGCGGCGCACCCTACCGGTGCGTGCGCCACGGCCGGCCGGTTGAACGCGATCTGTGGGCGGAGCGGTCGGAGGACACCCCGGCCGGGCTCATACCCGCTTGATGCCGATCAGCGCCCAGCGGATCGTCGTTTCGGAGCGAGCCGGGATCAGGTGCCCGAGTTGTCGACGAATCCCACGATGTCGAGATATTCGATTGTGGGTGGGGTGCCATAAATCCCCGTCACCATGTCGACGAGCTCGTCCGTGAAGAAGGCACGGGCCTTTTCCTCGTCATCCCATACGTAGAAGTTCCTGGCCCGAACGCCGTCCTCGTCGAGCATGAAGCTCTTGAAGCGGAGGCCGGCCATGCCTTCGAACGGCCCGCGGAGTTCGTCGGCAAGCTTTTCGAGAGTCGAACGATCGAACTTTTCGGTCTGGGTGAAAGTCACCAGCACGCCGATCATCGGGCCTCCCATCGATTGGGCGATCATCGGTTGATCACGTGATGCCAGAGGCGGTTCTCAGTATACGCGGCCGATCTTCTGGTCGTTGGGCGGGGAGTCGGACGTGCGGCTCACGGTCGGCGATGCGGATCACCGGACGGTGTCCGCCGGCAACGCCCGCCGGATGTAGCCGCCATGAGCCTCAGTGGTGGTGCGGGTCCGCAGCGCGTCGGGGTCGTAGTGCAGTGCCCAGGCGCGGCTGCCGGTGAGCACCTCGGCGGGCGCCCACGCCTCGTTCATGATCCGTGTCACCGTACGGTGCGTGGTGGCGGTGAGGTACGGCACCGGACGGTCGTACGGGGAGTCAGCAGGGATGCCCGCGGAGACCTCGGCGCGAAGGATCCTCCGGCCCCAGGGCTCCGGCGAGCTGGCGAGCAGCCCGTCGAACCTCATGGTCCGGTACTCCTCGTCGGTGCCGTCGCGACCCAGTTCGGACACCCGGGCGTAGGTGTCCCGGTCGATCGACACCCAGACACCGAACGTCACCGTCCGCCCGTCGGTCAGCCGGACCGGCAGCAGGGCCCGGGTGAAGGCGCCGATGGTGCTGGTTGCGACCATCAGGTCCGAGGCGAACCGGATGGCGTCCTGCTGCCCGCGCTCCAGCAGGTCCGCCACCGGGTCGGGCAGGGAGAGGTTGAAGCGCGGGTCGGCCGGGTCCGGCCCCCCGGTGCAGCAACTGCATGCCGGAGCACTGTCCGTCGCCTCGGAGCCCGTCGGAACCGCCCTGTCACGTCTGTGCCACCAAGCCATGGCGGAGGACTCAACCACAGCTCGCTCACTCACCGTTCGGCGGGGCCCGGCCGCGGGAGGATCAGGGCCGGGCCGGCCGCAGGTCGGCGCCCCCCCCCCATCGGCCGGATGGGCGGGCGCCGACTGCGCGGGCTGGCCCGGTGGTGGTCAGGCAGGGTCCGGGCGCTTATACACAA
>NZ_JBHWBW010000046.1:0-5361 GCF_042735675.1 Kitasatospora sp. NPDC059571 | reverse complement strand
TTTTCAAACACCCCCCCCCCCCCCGGGGGGGGGGGCCCGCCGGGCGCCGGCCGGCGGCCCGGCCGGGCGGGGGGGCCCCCCCCCCCCCGGCCGGGCGGGGGGGGCGGCCCCCGACTGCGCGGCCTGGCCCGGAGGTGGTCAGGCGGGGTCGGCGGGCTCTTTGGCGCGTGTGCGCCGGATCGTTCGGACGGCGGTGGCCAGTGCGACCGTGAACGCGACGAGGGCGAGGTAGCCCGCTGCCCAGGTGGTGAGCATGCGGGGCCGGCTGTCGTCCAGCAGGCCGGGGAGGAGCCAGAGCAAGCCGGTCAGGCCGGCACCGGTGGCGCGGTACGGGTCGCGGTGCTCGGCCACGAGGTGGCCGAGGAGGACGGCGGCGGTTGCCAGGAGCGGCCAGGACACGTACACGTGCAGAACGGCGCTGCCGGTGAAGTACACCCAGAGGCCGGTCGACTGCGAGGCGACCAGCAGAGCGGCGAAGGGCAGGCCCACGGCGGTGGCCTCCCATCCGGTCCGCAGCGAGCGGTCGAGCAGGGAGGGCGGCGCGAGCAGGACGACGGCGCCGAGGACGACCCAGAACATCGGCTGTCCGAAGAGGATCATGACCGTCATCGGGCCGAACACCACCCACGAACCGGCCCCGAGAAGAGTGCCGGCCAGGCCCAGTGCCCGCGCCAGCCGCCAGCGGCCGACCGCGACGGCGGTGAGGGCCAGAATCCACGGCAGGTTGGCCGCCGCGGAGTAGAACAGGTACACGGGCCCGGCGTGCGGCTGGTGGCGGAGGATCCGGTGGACGAGGAGGAGTACGTCAGGGACCAGGCCCCACAGGCAGAACCCGGCCAGCAGGCCGAGGACGACGGGCGCTGCGCCGGCGAGCATGCGCCCGGCCGGGTCGGTCGCGCCGATCCGCAGCCGCAGCCGCAGGGCGTGGGAGGCGAGGTCGAGGTGTTCGCGGAGCCGGTCCGGGCGGCTCAGCCCCTCGGTGGCCTCGGCCAGGGTCGCGGCGATGTCCTCGCCGTGGGCGGCGCGGTAGCGGGCAGGGTAGAGCCTGAGCAGCAGCGGGCCGTTCCCGGGGGTGTGCCGGTCGCTCATGCGCTCGCTCCGTTCGGGCGCAGCCGGGCCCTGCCCAGCCGGCGTTCGGCCTCGGCCAGGGTGACCCGCAGCCGCCGGGTCTCCTCCGTCAGCAGATTCTGACCCTCGTCGGTGAGGGCGTAGATCCGGCGCAGCCGCCCGCCGACCACTTCCTCGCTCTCGATCCTGATCAGCCCCTGCTGGAGCAGGCGGTCGAGTGCCGTGTAGAGGGTGCCGGTGCGCAGCCGGGTTCGGCCCTCGGAGATGCCGAGGACCTCCTGGATGATGGCGTAGCCGTGCCGCGGGGCATCGGCGAGTGCGGTGAGCACGAGCCTCGTCGGCTCTAAGAGTTGACGATCTGTCATGCGGAGAGAGTAGATCAATCACCGTCATATGTCGATGGGAGACTTATTGGGGGTGGGGCGGCCCGGGCGCCGCCCGTCCCCTTCCGGGGCGACGCGGATCCCCGGCGGGCCGGGCCCGCCGCGCAGCCGCTCACGCTGTTGACGGCACCCAGGGTTACCACGTGGTGTGCGATCGGGGCCGTTGCCGCATGGCGGAGGATGGTGCCCGTGCGCGCACTTTTCGACCACCACGAGCCCCGTCGCGTCCTGCCGGGCGAGTACCCCACGTGGGACCGCGCTCTCGCCCTCCTCAATCGGGACGTGGCGGTGACCCTTCCCGAGCAGGGCCCCCTGCAACTGCTGGCCCTTGCGCCCTACGACGAGGACGGGCCGGAGAACGTCTACGTCGCTCTGGCCAACGGCGAGTGGCATGGCAACTACCTGCACCCGGAGTCGGCGGACGACCCTGCCTCCGCCCTGGCAGTCATCGCCGATGCCGCGCAGGACGCCGTCACCGAACGTCTGCGGCAGGCGTGGCCGCTCTGCGCCGAACACGGCCTGGGCATGCATCCGCGGGACGCGGACGGGCAGCTGTCCTGGTGGTGCGCTGGCGAGCGGTCGCGTCGCGGACCGGCCCACATCCGGGCAGCCGTGGGCGCGCTCGACGCCTTCGTCCGCCCACGGCGTCCCCATCGGAAGAGGCGGCGGCCGAGTTGATGCCCCTCCGTGCCATGGTCGTTGAACGCGAATCGACGTCAGCTCTTCGTCCACCGGCCTGACCGGCACCGCGAGTGCGGAATCGGGCCACTCACGCCATCGGACCATCCGGACGGCGGTGGTTGTGCAGCCCGTCGTGAGCGGTCTGCCACGTCGACCGAATACCCCCGGCGGCAGGCAGGTCGGTGGTACGCGATAGGAATGCCCGATGACCACCGCATGGAGTGACGCGCTGTTGAATGCTGCCGAGTACCACGCGGCGTGGGGCGCCGAGCAGCTCGAGACCCTCGGCGTCTTCGTCCCGGCCGGCCCGTGGACGGCCGACCTGACGACCCGGGTCTTCTGCCGGGGTGGGCGAGAGTTCACCTTCGCCGTCCTCGGCACCTTCGACACGGTGGAGCGGTCCTGGCTGTGGGGCTGGGCCAACCCGGGCCTGCAGGGCACACCGGCCGCGGACGTCGCCGAGCGCGCACGGGCGGTCGGTCTCCGGTACGGCATCCCGGAGTTCGGCGACGGCTTCCTCGACCTCGCGGGCTTCGCCGACCCGCGCCACGCCGCCGAGACGCTCGCCTTCGCCGCCATGGGGGTCACCGGCTCGCCCGGCTACCTGGGTGTCGAGGCGGGCCCCACGACCCGGCTCTACCTCGTCCCGGACGACCCGCAGGTTCCCAGGGCCGTGCCCGATCCGGTCACCGTTCCCCGCTACCTGATGACCGGCGCGGGCCTGTTCGGCCGCTCGGCCCGTACGGCCGTCACCGGGTACCTCGACCACCACGGCCTGCCGCGCCAGGAGTGGCCGGACCGGCTTCGCGCCGCCCTCCCGGGCGGCTCCGGCCTGACCGTCGATTTCGACCCGATCGGACGCATCGGTTCGATCCACCTCGACGCGATCGCCCCGACCGCCTGAAGCCGCTGTCGGGCCTGTCACATGCCGGCGCTGCGGCGGGCGAAGGTCTACCGCGTTCTCGCGCAGCGGCGGCAGCCGGTCGTACCTGGCGGGCGGCCCGAACATCCCCGAGGCGGGCATTCACCGGCCGGCCCCTGTGCTGCGGGCCGCCGTGAGCCGGACGCCGGCCCGCCGGAGGCCTGCCGGCCCACGGTCGCAGCGAGGTCGACATCCCGGTTCGGCGATGGCATCCGGGGGGAGAGCTTTCGGCATGACGACTTCCTCCACTTCCTCCGCGCGCGCCCGTCGCCGCGGGCCGACCGCGCCCGCCGCACCTGCTGCACCCGCCGCAGCTGCTGAACCTGCTGCACCCGCCGCACCTGCTGCTCCCGTCCGGACTCACACGGACGGCGGGTGCTGTCGAACATGGTCGAGTGAGCATGTCACCCCGGCCGGGACGGTCGTGCGCACCACCTGGCACGAGCCGGCCTGCCAGGCCGGGGGACGCCCGTGACCGCCCCCGTCGGGGACGGCTCCGCTGCCCGGTTCGCACCCGGAGCCACCGTGGTCCGCCGCGACATCCACCTCGGCAAGGTGTGGTCGGCCCAGCCCACCGGGCACTCACCGACACGCGGACCGTGCTGCACCTCGGAGACTGGCCCGGCATCACCGCACCGGCCCCGACCGCCTGGACCACGGCGCTGCGCACCGGCGACGGCACGGCCCGCAGGAGCGGCCTGTCCGATCTCGCGGCCGGCTCCTGGGAGCTGGAGCCCTGGGCCTGGCGGGACACCGTCCTGCGGTCCCGCTTCGAGACGGGGGAGTGGCTCTCCCTGCACTACCTCCAGGACCCGGCGGCGGGGGAGCCGCTGCGCCGGTACGTGAACTTCGAGCGCCCGGCAGTCCGGACCCGGATCGGGATCGACACCCTGGACCTGCTGGTGGACCTGGTGGTCGAAGCCGACCTGTCCGCCGTGCGCTGGAAGGACGCCGACGAGTACGAGCACGGCCGCCGCCTCGGCTCTATTTCCGACGCGGACCATCGGACGGTCGAGCAGGGCGCGCGAGCGCGCCCGCGGCCTCCTGCAGGACCGTGCGGGTCCGTTCGCCGACCCCTGGCCCGTCCGGGCGCCGGGCGCCGCGTGGTCGGTGCCGGTCCTGCCCGACGGGGCTGACCGGGCCGGACCGTAGAACGGCCGCCGCCACTGCGCGAGGTCCTCGGACGCTCGCGAACCGTCCGAATCAACCCGGCTTGCCCCGTCACCGCCGCGCCACCGGGCCGCGCGCGGGCGGGACGCCCCGCCTCCCCGAACCCGTCGGGCGGCCCACGGCGTGCCGGAGCGCCAGCCGACGGCGGACCGCCCGCGTGTGAGGCTGGGCCCCGCCCCGTGACCGGCCGCGGGAACCACCTGCACCCAGAGCGAGGATGACGGCGAGAAGCACCGGGGCGCCGAGCAGGATCAGGAGCGACACAGAGCCTCCGTACGGTCGGGAACAGTGCCCCACCCCTTGCCCCGGGACGGCCTCCCAAACCCCGGGCGGCGCCGGCCGTGCGGCCGCGCGTCGACGCCGCCCCGTCCCACGGTCAGGATCGACGGCGATCCCCGCCCCTGGAGGCCCGATGAACGGATCCGCGCCGCGGAGGCCCGCCGTCCGTCGGCGAGCTCTCGGACACACCGGATGCCGAGCATCCGGGCGGCGCTGGGCCCAGGGGCGAATGGCTCGCGTCAGAGGAGCGGGCCGCCGTAGAACGGGCCGTAGTATCCCGCGTACTTCTCCCGGTAGTCGGTGTCCGCGTCGTGGGCAGCCCGGTCGAACTCGGGGCCGCCCTTGATCTCGTCCTTCGTCCGGTCGACGTAGACCTTCTTCTCCTCCTGCTCGACCCGCACCACCGTGCCGGCCGGGAGCAGGACGTGCTTGCCGAAGATCCACGGCCCGGTGTCCACGACCAGGTACTGGGCGCCGACCTCGTCGGACAGCCTGTCGACCTTCCCGATGGGGCCGTCCGTGGCCTCCACGTGGAAGTCCGTGAGATCGGTGCCGGAGACGTGGCCGGACGTGCTGCGGAAGTCCCAGATCTCGATGCTGCTCATCGCGTCCCCTTCGCGTATCGGCGCCGTCCGGGCGGATCCCGGCGCGACGCGTTCGGGACCCGCCTGCCCAGGAACCAACGGGACACACGCGACAACCGCCGGGCCCGGCGCGGGTCGTCGATCTACCTCTGATCTTGGCCAGTGCTCCGCCCTTCAGGGCGGGGGTGAAGGTCATCCTTGGACCGGAGGCGCGGAGCGCCGGAGTTCCCTGCGCCTCCGAGGTAACGGTCAGGTGGGTCGTTTCTGGTTCTCG
>NZ_JBHWBW010000045.1:13501-28669 GCF_042735675.1 Kitasatospora sp. NPDC059571 | reverse complement strand
GATGCGGCGGGGGCTCGTGTTGCCTGCGCTCGGGCGGGGGCGCGCGCCGCCCCCCCCCCCCCCGCCCCGCCCCCCCCCCCCCCCCCGCTGCCGTTTCCCGCCCCGCTGCCGTTTTCCGCGCCGGAAGCCCCGCGCCGGCCCCCGGAGGGCTGCGGGAAGCCCCCTGCGAAGCCCCCGAGGCCTGGCAAGGAGCCCCGGGCAAATCCCCTTGGTAGTCCCCTTGGTAGTCCCCCCGGGAAGTCACCTGAGGGGCCCCGGGGAGTCCCCGGAGAACCCGCTCCGCGCCACGTGATCTGCACCCGAACGGGTGAGGCCGGGGCTGAGGGTGGCCCGGCCCGTCCCGGCGACCGGGCAAGCTGGACGCCATGACCAGCCGAAACAGTTCGGTCTCCGTCGCCGTCCTGCTGGTGTTCGCGATCGTTGCGGCAGCCGTGTACGCGCTGAACGACCACGGGCACTCGGCATCGGGCTCGGCGGCCGCCCCGTCCGGCACAGCGGCCACCACCGGCCGGAGCCCGACCGGCGACCCGGCCTCCGCCTCGGTGCGGACCCTCCCCACCCTCGGCGCCCCGGCCACCGGTTCCGGCTGGGTGCCGAGCAACCCCGCCCTGGCGGACGTCTGCCGCAGCCGCCTCCCTGAGCAGGCCCGCGACACCCTGGTGCTGATCGCCCGCGGCGGCCCCTACCCCTACCGGTCGGACGGCGTGGTGTTCGAGAACCGGGAGGGACGGCTGCCACGCCGGGCGGGCGGCTACTACCACGAGTACACGGTGACCACCCCGGGGTCGGCCGACCGCGGCACCCGCCGGATCGTCACCGGCGGCGCGGGCGAGGAGTTCTGGACCGCCGACCACTACGGCAGCTTCCACGAGATCGACGCCCGCTGCTGAGCCGTGTGCCCGTGTGCCCGTGTGCCCGTAACCCCGGGCCCGCACCCCGGACCGGCCCTGCCGGCCCACGACGCCAACCCCGACGCCAACCCCGACGCCAACCCCGACGCCGGGACCGGACCGCCTGTGGAGAGGGCGGAAAACCCCCTGGTTGCCGGCACCGCACGCTGGCACGATCGGAGGTGATGACCTCATCGACGAACCCCTCCTCCGCCGGCCGGGCCGGCAATCCGCACCAGGTCCCTGCTCCGGCTCAGGCCCCGAACTCCTCGGCCCCGAACTCCTCGGCCCCGAAGCCGCCCTCTCCGAACTCCCCCTCCCCGGCCACCGCCTTCGGCCCGTCCTCCGACGCCCTGCAGGGCCTGTCCGTGGGCGACGCCCTCGGTGCCCAGTTCTTCGTCCCGGCGAACCGCCGCAGGCTCGACCTCCGGCAGGTTCCGCCCGGCCGCTGGCCGTGGACCGACGACACCGAGATGGCCTGCTCCGTCCACGCCGCGCTCACCGAACGCGGCCGCATCGACAGCCACGACCTCACCCATGCCTTCGCCCACCGGCACGACTTCGACCGCGGCTACGGCCCGGCGGCCAACCGGCTGCTGCGGCTGATCCGGGAGGGCGGTGACGCCCGTCGGCTCGCCGCCGAGCTCTTCGACGGGCAGGGCTCGTACGGCAACGGCGCCGCGATGCGGGTGGCACCGCTCGGCGCGGCGTTCGCGGACGATCCGGCGGCGGCGGTCGGCCCGGCGGCCGCCACCGCGGTGATCACGCACACCCACCCGCAGGCGGTGGACGGCGCAGTCGCGGTGGCGGTCGCCGCCGCCCTCGCCGTCCGGGCCCGCGGCGAACGCCCCGCGCCCGCGGACTTCCTGTCGGCGGTCCGGGACCTCACCCCGCACGGCGCGGTCCGCCGGGGGATCGGCGAGGCCATCGCGCTGCTCGGCACCGCGGACCCGCACACCGCCGCCCGGGTGCTGGGCAACGGCAGCCGGGTGAGCGCGGCCGACACCGTGCCGTTCGCGCTCTGGGCCGCCGCCCGCCATCTGGACGACTACCCGACGGCGATCTGGGACACCGTCACCGCGGGCGGCGACGTCGACACCACGGCGGCGATCGTCGGCGGGATCGTCGCCGCGCACACCGGGACGGCCGGCATCCCCGCGGCCTGGTCGGCCGCCCGGGAACCGCTTCCGGCCTGGGCGTACCCCGAGCCCGGGGGCGTCGCCGACCCGGCAGCACCGCCGTCCGGCGTCCGCCCCGTTCCGATGGTGCTGCCGCGCCCGGTCGAGGTGCCCGCGCTCACCTGGTCGGAGGCCGACTGGCAGCGCATCCGCTCGGGCTGGGGCGACGGCCCGGCCTGGCTGCGGTACACCGCCGAGGGCGTGCTCCACGTGCTCCACCGGCCCACCGGGCACGTGCTGCTGGCGGTCGGGGTCGAGACCGTCCGCGGGGCGGGCCGCCGCCCGGCCGCCGTCCTGCGCGAGGCCCACCCCGGACGCTGGCCGGCCGGGCCGCCGCTCCCGGCCGACACCCTGCTCGCCGCCCTCTGACGGGACCGCCGCGCACCGGTCGGCACGGGGCACCGGGGCGGCCGGCCGCGACGACCCGCAGTCACCGGAGCGGGACGGAGTCGACCGCGCCCAGGTAGGTCTGCGCCTCGGCGAGGGTCAGCCAGCACTCCCACATCCGCCGGTCGGCCCCGTCGCCCCACGGGTTGCCCAGGCAGATCCGGCCGCCGGCCACGTCCACGTCCTTGATGAAGTAGGCGTGGCTGGCGGCGAGGCGCCCGCCGGCCAGACGTTCGCGGTCGTCGCCGCGGCCGTGGGTGCCGGCGGTGACGGCGTGCCCGCGGGCCCGGCGGTCGGCGATCTCGTGGACCAGCCACGGCGAGCGGAGGTCGAGCCCGTGCTCGTGCGCGGAGCGGCCGGTGAGCAGCTCCAGGGCCTCGCAGGTGTAGCCGCCGTCGGCGATCGCGGGATAGCCGCCGTGGAACATCGCCGCGGCCTTCTCGTAGTAGCCGGGCCAGGTCTCGGCGTAGCGGGCGTCGGTGCTGTGCCCGGCGGCCCCCCACAGCCGGTCGTGGCCGTAGGGGAGGTCGGGCACCACCGTGATGTCGACCGGGCGGCCGCCGTCGTAGAGGGTGCAGGTCACCGTACCGTTGGCCTCGGTCCGCAGGTGTCGCGGCGCGTGCTGCGGGTTGGCCTGGACGACCGCCTGGATGCCGGTCAGCAGCCAGCAGGTGCCGAACCGGCCCTGGTCCATGTCCTGCCAGGACATCGGCTCGGTCGAGCCGGAGACCCGCTGCCAGCTCTCGGTGTAGTAGGCGCCGTCGACCTGGGCGAACGGCCCGGTGGGCAGCACCCAGCCGTGGTCGTCGCAGCCGCAGTCGGCCTCGTACTCGGGCTGGCTGCACGGCATCGCGGTGCCGACCAGCATCGCGCCGTACGGGCTGACGGTCCGCAGCAGCCAGCCGAACAGCTCGCGCTGGCGGCGCCAGTCGTAGGCCGGCTCGCCGTGCTCGTCCTCGGTGTGCGTGAGGGCGTCCCAGCGCTCCAGGCCCTGCGGGCCGAACCGGCGCACCACCATGTCGAGTTCGGCCGGCGGCAGCGGGATCAGCAGGTTGCCGACGTGGTCGAGCAGGGCACGCGCGCCGTACTTCTGCTCGTCGGAGAAGAGCAGGTCCCAGGCCTGCCGCCCGGCGGCGTCGGCACGCTGCGGGTCCGGCGGCGGCCCGGGCGGCTGCCAGGGCAGTTCGATCTGCGGCCGGCCCCCGCGGACGTAGTGCAGCCGGCCGAGCCCGGCCGCGTCGGCGAGTTCGCCGACCATGTCGACCGTGCTCAGGATCGCCCGTCCGCCCGGCACGAACGGCGCTGCGTATCCGGCGACCTGACGCCAGTTGTTGCGGTGGTACGTCATGGATCCTCCCCCGTGGGTCACTCCGCCCCGGCACGAGGGTAAGGGGCGTACAGCGCGCGCCCGGCGGCGGGCCCGCGCCCGCGGGCAGTCCGCACCCGACGGGCGTCCGACAGTGCGGGGCGCCGCCGGACGACTCCTGGCGATCCGTTAACTCGCGTGCGGGTGCTGCCGGTCCGCCGTACCCTGCCCGCATGGCCAAGGTGCTCACCGTGAATCTCGCCCGTCCGCGACCGAATCCGGCGAAACCCGACGTCGGGGTGACCGGTATCGACAAGCGGCCGGTGGACCACCGGGTGGAGGTGCGGGCGCCGGGCCCCAAGCACACCGGGCTGCACAGCGGACTGGTCGGCGACCGGATCTTCGACACCCGCAACCACGGCGGCGACGACCAGGCGGTCTATGCGTACGCGCGGGAGGTGCTGGACCGCTGGGCGGACGAGCTCGGCCGCACCCTCCCGAACGGCGCCTTCGGCGAGAACCTCACCACCGAGGGCGTGGACGTGGACCGGGCCGTGATCGGCGAGCGCTGGCGGATCGGCGACACCGTGCTGCTGGAGGTCGCGGTCCCGCGCATCCCCTGCCTGACCTTCGCCGCCTGGCTGGACCGGCGCGGCTGGATCCGCCGGTTCACCGAGGCCGCGCTGCCCGGGGCGTACCTGCGGGTCGTCGAGCCGGGGCTGGTCGGCGCGGGGGACGCCGTCACGGTGGAGCACCGGCCGGAGCACGGACTCACCGTCCGGCAGTGCTTCCGCGCGCTGACCACCGAGCCGGACCTGCTGCCGCTGCTGGCCGACGTCGCCGAGCTGCCTGCGGACGCCCGAGAGCTGGGCCGCCGGCGCACCTGCCGGGCACCCTACGCGCCGCCCGCGGAGGACTGACCCCGCGCCCGGACCGGCGAGCACGGGCGACCCGCACCCGCGGGAACGAAAGGGCCCGCGGAGCAGGAGAACCCGCAGAGCAGGAGAACCCGCAGAGCAGGAGAACCCGCAGAGCGGGCGGACCCGCGGGCGGGGGCGGCCCGCCCGCGGGGTTCACGTCACGCGTGGATCAGCGGAGCGTGTCTAAGGCACTCCTGGTTGAGTGCCGGGTCCGGGGCACTGGGCGAGGTGGCGGCGGCGATCCGCAGCTCGATGATGTCGCGGACGGCCGGCCACTCCTCGTCGAGGATGGAGTAGAAGGCGGTCGAGCGGACCACCCCGTCCAGCCCGCGCGAGTGCGCCCGGCGGATGCCCTCGCAGGTCGCACCGAGCCGCTCGATGGCGGCACGCGAGCGCAGGTTGCGGGCGTCGGCGCGCAGCGAGATCCGCTGCACTTGCCACTCCTCGAAGGCGAAGCGCAGCATCAGCAGCTTGGCCTCGGTGTTGACGCCGGTGCCCTGGGCGCGCGGGGACAGCCAGGTGTTGCCGATCTCGGCGGCGTCCGGGACGGCCAGCAGCGGGTCGCCGAAGGGCACGCCCGGCGCCGGCGGCCACACCAGCGGCCCGCGCCAGTAGTCGAGTTCCAGGAACCGGGTGGAGCCCACCACCCGGTCGTCCGCGGTGCTCACCGTGGCGAACGGCAGCGACCGGCCCGCGGCCTGGTCGGCGAGGGCGCGCGCGATGTAGTCGCGGGCCGCTTCGAGGCCGTGCGGGACGGGGGTGAAGGCGTAGGTCGTACGGTCCTCGGCGCCTGCCGCGGCCAGGGCCTCGGCGTGGTGCTCGGCGAGAGGCTCCAGCCGCACGGTGCGGCCGGTGAGGGTGACGGGTACGGGCACGGATCCTTCGGTCCTTCGTCGGTCGGAGGGGCCCTCCCGCCGGGGTGCGGCGTCGGGGCTGGGTCGTTCGCCCCGCCCCGGTCGTCCGCCGCCGTGCCGTGGTACGCCGGCGGGACCGGCGGCACGGGGGGAGGCGGCGGCCCGGAGGCGGGCAGCGCGGTGCCGGAGCGGGTACGGGTCGACGGCCCGACCGGCGGGATGAGCGAGGGGACAGTGTGCGTCCGCGAGATGGCCGAGAGAGAGACGAGATCACGAAGGGAAGCAGGCGGCCAGATGAAGGCAAGGTGCGCAGTGTGTGACTGGCCGCGCACTCGTCCGGGACGTGGCCCGCGCCGTCACGGACGGCGTGGCGACGACGCGACGATGCGAGGCAGCGAGAGGACGATACCCGCAAGAAGGCGGTGCGTCACTTCGCGGCGCGCGAGAAGGGGCGTGCAGGTGTCCCGGGTACGCCGTGGCGCCCGCCGAACCGCCGCGCCACGGGCCCGGACACCCCTCCGACCAGCGGATTCACCGGGAGTGAGAATATTCTGGGCGCGGGGTGGAGAGATCGCGGCAGCTCCGGGGGCGGCTGCGGGAATGCCGCGGGCATCCGGCACGCTGGAATGATCAGGCAGGCGTCCGGGAGGCGCCCGCCGGGGTGCCGCCGACCAGGGCAGTTCCCGAGAACGGACGAGACGGAACGGGGTTGGGTGCACCGTGCGTGATCCCCACGAGCTGTACGAGCTGGAGCCGGCCGGCGTCGCAGCGGTCGCGGCGGCTCAGGAGGCCGCGGCCGAGGCCGACGGCGGGCTGGTGATGCTGTACCACTTCGAGGGCTTCATGGACGCGGGCGAGGCCGGCAGCCAGGTGGTCACCCACCTGCTGGAGCACGGATCGCCGCAGGTGGTGGCCCGCTTCGACCACGACCGCCTGGTGGACTACCGCGCCCGCCGCCCCGCGATGGTCTTCGACCGCGAGAGCTGGACGGACTACGACCCGCCGGAGATCCTCCTCCAGCTGGTCCGCGACTCCGTCGGCGCGCCCTTCCTCGTCCTCACCGGCCCGGAGCCGGACACCGAGTGGGAGCTGTTCTCGGCCGCCGTGCGCGGCCTGGTCGAGCGCTTCGACATCCGGCTGTCGGTGGACTTCCACGGCATTCCGATGGGTGTCCCGCACACCCGGCCGGTCGGGCTGACCCCGCACGGCACCCGGATGGACCTCGCCTCCGGGTACCCGAAGTGGTTCGACCAGGCGCAGGTGCCCGGCAGCGCCCAGGCCCTGCTGGAGTACCGCCTCGCCGAGTCCGGCCACGACGTGCTGGGCTTCGCCGTGCACGTCCCGCACTACATCGCCCGGTCGGCCTACCCGGCGGCTGCGGTCCTGATCCTGGAGGCCGTCCAGTCCGCCACCGGCCTGGTGCTGCCCGGCACCGAACTGCGCCTGCGGGTGGACGAGGTGTACGCCGAGATCGAGGAGCAGCTCGCCCAGGGCGACGGCGAGCTCCGGTCCGCCATCCGCGGGATGGAGGGCCAGTACGACGCGGTCGCCGGCTCGGAGGGGCGGCAGAGCCTGCTCGCCGAGGAGCCCGACCTGCCCTCCGCCGACGAGCTCGGCCGTCGCTTCGAGGAGTTCCTCGCCGAGCACGAGCGCGACACCGAGTAGCCGACACCGAGTAGCCGACACCGAGCGGCCGACACCGAGCGGCACCGCCGAGGGCGTCCGGCAGGGCACGCCACCCGGGCGGCCGCGGCCGATCGGCCCACGCGCACCGGGTGCACCGGGGCCGACCTGCGGCAAGGGCATTCCGGGCAGGTCGGCGCGCCGCCCCGGGCCACCGCCGGGATCTTCCGGCCGTCCCGTACGTTGGGGAGCACAGCGGCCCCCGGCAGGGCGGGCACGACCGGGGGAGGGGCATGGGAATCGGGCGAGGCGCCGTCGTAACGGCTGCGGTCTCGCTGGCGCTGGCCCTGACGGCCGGCTGCAGCAGCGGGGCCGACGGGGCCAGGCCCGCCCCGGCGGGATCCGCGTCCGGCGCGGGCGGGAGCGGGCCGCCGTCCGGGTCGCCGTCCACCACCGCCCGGCCGGTGCCCGGCCCGTACGTAGCACTCGGCGACTCGTACACCTCCGGGCCCCAGGTGCCGCCGCCGACCGGAATCCCCACCGGCTGCCTGCGCTCCGGCGCCAATTACCCGTCGCTGGTGGCCGCACAGCTCGGACTGAGCGGTGCCGGCTTCCGCGACGTCAGCTGCAACGGCGCCCGGACGACCAATCTGACCGGGCAGCAGCGGACGTCCGACGGCACCAACCCGCCGCAGCTCGACGCGCTGGGTGCGCAGACCCGCCTGGTGACGGTCGGCATCGGCGGCAACGACGCCGGGTTCATGGACGTGCTGAGCCGCTGCGCCCGGGAGAGCCTGCGCCGCTCGCAGTTCCCCGGCGACGCCGCGGCGGCGCCCTGCCGGGCCGCCTACGCGGCCCCCGGCGGCGGCCCGGACGAGGTCCAGCGCAAGGTGGAGGCGGCGGGGGAGAAGGTCACCGCCGTCCTCGGCGAGGTCCGTCGCCGGGCACCGCAGGCGACGGTCTACCTGGTGGGGTACCCGATACTCTTCCCGGCCGACGGGTCGTCCTGCGTCCAGACCCTCGGCGACGCCGTGGCCCCGGGCGACCTGGCCTTCCTCGCCGAGAAGCAGCAGCAGCTCAACGCGATGCTCCGGGACAGCGCACGGGCGGCGGGCGCCCGCTTCGTGGACACCGCGGC
The DNA here is from genome assembly GCF_042735675.1 of Kitasatospora sp. NPDC059571. NCBI lineage: Bacteria > Bacillati > Actinomycetota > Actinomycetes > Kitasatosporales > Streptomycetaceae > Kitasatospora > Kitasatospora sp. NPDC059571. Next base: position 20,373 of record NZ_JBHWBW010000045.1, on the reverse strand, counting down.
GGCCTCGGTCGGCCACGACATGTGCGCCGGCCCGGGACGGCGCTGGATCGAGCCGGTCGTCCCGGCCGCCGGCGCCGCGCCGCTGCACCCGAACGCCCTCGGGGAAAAGGGCATGGCGGCGGCCGTGCTGGCCGCCGTGCGCGGCTGAGCGGCCCCGAGCCGACCCCGCCGCGCCCCGGCGCGCCCTCGTCCCGCGCGCCCTGCGGACATGCCGCCGGCCGTCCGCGGGTCAGGGCAGGGACTGCGGACGGCCGGGGCCGATTCGGTGCCGGGCGGTTGCCCGTCGGAGCTGCCGGCCGAGCTACCCGGCCGAGCCGCCCGGACGGCTGCTCAGGCGGCGCCGAGGCGGGCGGCGTGGACGGGGATCCGGACCCCGGGGTCGTCCAGGCACTCGCCGGTGGCCAGGTCGAACCGCTGCTTCAGCAGCGGCGAGGCCACGTACACCCGGCCGTCGGCGGTGGAGCCGAGCAGCCCGCGGGAGAGCACGTACGCGCCGGTGAACGGGTCGCGGTTGGTGACCGCGTACAGCTGGTCGGCGCGGTCCCGGAAGATCGCGGCCTGGGTGCCGTCCGGCAGCAGGACCGCGACGCCGCGGCCGGGGGTGAGCTGCTCCCATTCGCAGACGGACGTCCAGGACCGGCCGGCGAGCAGTTCGACGCGGGTGGTGGTGGCGACGGTGGTCATCGGGTCTCCAGAAGCGCGTTGTCGGGGTCGAGGGCGGCGAGCAGCTCCTCCTCGGTGGCGAGGAGGACCAGGTCGGGCTTGATCTGGTCGCGCTCCGGGGTGAACCGGATGCTCGGGTCGGGGACGCCGGGGGCGTTGACGAAGGAGACGAAGCGGCGCATCCGGTCCGGGTCGGCCAGGGTGGCCGCCCACTCGTCCTGGTAGTCGGCGACGTGGCGGCCCATCAGGGCCTCCAGGTCGGCGCAGATGCCGAGCGAGTCGTCGACCACCACGTCGCGGACGTGGTCGAGGCCGCCCTCGATCCGCTCCAGCCAGGTGGAGGTGCGCTCCAGCCGGTCGGCGGTGCGGATGTAGAACATCAGGAACCGGTCGATCAGCCGGATCAGCTGCTCGTCGTCGAGGTCCTGGGCGAGCAGGTCCGCGTGGCGCGGGGTGGCGCCGCCGTTGCCGCCGACGTAGAGGTTCCAGCCGTTGGAGGTGGCGATGATGCCGAAGTCCTTTCCGCGGGCCTCGGCGCACTCGCGGGCGCAGCCGGAGACCGCCGACTTGAGCTTGTGCGGGCTGCGCAGGCCCCGGTAGCGCAGCTCCAGCCGGATCGCCATGGCGACCGAGTCCTGGACGCCGTAGCGGCACCAGGTCGAGCCGACGCAGGACTTCACGGTGCGCAGCGACTTGCCGTAGGCGTGGCCGGACTCGAAGCCAGCCGCGACCAGCCGGGACCAGATCTGCGGGAGCTGGTCGACGCTGGCGCCGAAGAGGTCGATCCGCTGACCGCCGGTGATCTTGGTGTATAGGCCGAAGTCCCTGGCGACCTCGCCGATCACGATGAGCTTCTCCGGGGTGATCTCGCCGCCGGGGATCCGCGGCACGACCGAGTAGGAGCCGTTCTTCTGCAGGTTCGCCAGGAAGTGGTCGTTGGTGTCCTGCAGGGCGGCCTGCTCGCCGTCCAGGATGTGCCCGGAGGCCTCCAGCTCGGGGGCGAGCGAGGCGATGATCGAGGCGACGGTCGGCTTGCAGACCTCGCAGCCCTCGGCGCCCTCCGGGGCGCGGCCGTGCTCGGCGAGCAGCTGCCGGTGGGTGGCGATCCGCTTGACCAGGACGATCTCGTACAGCTCGGCGCGGGTGTGCGCGAAGCAGGGGCACAGGCCCTTGTCGACCTCGACGCCGGAGGCCTCCAGCTCGTCGGAGACGATGGTGGAGAGCAGCTTGATGCAGGAGCCGCAGCCGGTGCCGGCCTTGGTGCAGGTCTTGACCTCGGGCACGGTGGTGCAGGAGTGCTCGGTGACGGCCGAGCGGACCTGGCCCTTGGTGACGTTGTGGCAGTTGCAGACCACCGCGTCGTCCGGCAGTGCGGAGGAGCCGAGCGCGACGGGGGCGCCGGCGCCGGCGGGGAGGACCAGCGACTCGGCGGGGACGGGCAGCGGGTTGCCGGTCCCGGCCAGCGGGCGGAGCGAGGAGTACGCCTCGGCGTCGCCGACCAGGATGCCGCCGAGCAGCGCCCCCTCGGGGGTGACGACCAGCTTCTTGTAGATGCCGGAGCGGGAGTCGGAGTAGACCACGTCCAGCGCGCCCTCGGTGGTGCCGAACGCGTCGCCGAAGCTGGCCACGTCGACGCCGAGCAGCTTGAGCTTGGTGGAGAGGTCGGCGCCGGTGAACGGCTTGCAGACCTCGTCGGCGAGCTGCTGGGCGACGGCCTGGGCCATCTCGTAGCCGGGCGCGACCAGGCCGTAGACCCGGCCGTCGACGGCGAGCGCGCACTCGCCGATGGCGAAGACGTGCTCGTCGGAGGTCCTGCAGTACTCGTCGACGGCGATGCCGCCGCGCTCGCCGACGGTGAGGCCGCAGTCGCGGGCCAGCTGGTCGCGGGGGCGGACGCCGGCCGAGAAGATCACCAGGTCGGTCTCCAGGTCGGAGCCGTCGGTGAAGGTCATGCCGCTGGCCTTGCCGTCCTCGACGACCACGGTCTTGGTGCCGACGCCGGTGTGCACGACGACGCCCATCTCCTCGATGGTGCGGCGCAGCGCCTCGCCGCCGCCCTCGTCCACCTGGACAGGCATCAGCCGGGGCGCGAACTCGACCACGTGGGTCTCCAGGCCGAGGCCCTTGAGCGCGCCGGCCGCCTCCAGGCCGAGCAGGCCGCCGCCGACCACCGCGCCGACCCGCGCGTTCGCCGCGTAGGCCTCGATGGCCTCCAGGTCCTCGATGGTCCGGTAGACGAAGCAGCCCTCGGCGTCCTTGCCGTCGACCGGCGGGACGAACGGGTAGGAGCCGGTGGCGAGTACCAGGGTGTCGTAGCCGATGGTGTTCCCGGCCGCGGTGGTGACGGTCCTCGCGCCGCGGTCGATCGAGGCGACGGGGGAGGAGAGGTGCACCTCGAAGCCGTGCCGGTCGGCGAAGCCCTCCTCGGCGAGCAGCAGGTCGTCGGCGGACTTCCCGTCGAAGTACGAGGTGAGGGCGACGCGGTCGTAGGCGTGCCGGGGCTCCTCGGCGAGGACGACGACCCGGTAGCGGCCGGCGGCGCCGGTGGCGGCCAGGGCCTCCAGGAAGCGGTGGCCGACCATGCCGTACCCGACCAGGACGACGGTCGGCCTGCTGGTGGTCATCGGGCTGGTGTTCATCGGGAGGGCCCTCCGGTGGTCGTGCTCTGGGTGGTGAGCAGGTGCAGCGGGTGTGCTGACAGGGCCTCGTCGCCCTCCCAGGTGCCGGCGAGGTCGCCGACGGTGTCGAGGTCGCCGAGCAGGACGCCGCCGACCAGGCGGTCGCCGCCCGCCTCGTCGCGGCGGACGATGACCTTGCGGTAGGTGCCGCGGCTGGCGTCGGCGAGCCGGACGACCCGGTCGTCGGGGCCGGCCGGCGCGGTCTCGCCGAAGGCGGCGAGGTCCAGCGGCGCGGAGTCCGGGCCGGCCAGGGTGAGCCGGGTGAGCAGCCGGCTGCCGCGGTACGGGGTGTCCCGGCCGCTCAGCATGCGGGCGAGGTGGTCGGCCTGCGCGAGGGCGGGGCCGGCCAGGCCGTAGACGGTGCCGCGGTGTTCGGCGCAGTCGCCGAGGGCGTGGATCGCCGGGTCGGTGGTGCGCAGCCGGTCGTCGACGACGATGCCGCGGCGCACCTCCAGGCCGGCAGCGGCGGCGAGGCCGGTGCGCGGCCGCACCCCGGCGGCGATGACGAGGAGTTCGGTGTCGAGTCGGAAGCCGTCGGCGAGTTCGACGCCGGTGATCCGGCGGTCCTCGGTGAGCGCGGAGCGCACCCGGCACTCGGTGTGCACCTCGACGCCGAGTTCGGTGAGGTGGGCACGGAGCAGGCCGGCGGCCTCCTCGTCGAGGTGGTGCTCCATCAGGTGCTCGCCCTGATGGGCCAGCACCACCTGGACCCCGCGGGCGGCCAGCGCCCGGGCGGCGCTCACCCCGAGCAGCCCGCCGCCGACCACCACGGCCTGCCGGACGCCCGGCAGGTGGGCGTCGATCAGCTCGCAGTCGGCCATGGTGCGGAAGGCGAACACGCCGGCGGGCAGGGTGTGCCGCCCCCGGCCGACGAGGGCGTCGTCGAACAGGCCGCGCAGCGGCGGCAGCACCGGATTGGAGCCGGTGGCCAGCACCAGGCGGTCGTACCCGACCGCGGCGCCGTCGTCGCACTGCACCAGGCGCTGCGCCCGGTCGATCCGCACCGCCCGGGCCCGGCGGCATTCCACCTCCGCGGGGAGCGCCGCCAGCGCCGCGAGCTCGGGCGCGTAGCGGCCGGCCAGTACCTCGGCGAGCAGCACCCGGTTGTACGGCGCGTGCTCCTCCTCGCCGAGCAGCACCACCCGGCCCGCACCGTGTGCGGTGAGCTGCCGGGCGAGCCGGTGGCCGGCCATGCCGCCGCCGATCACCACGATCCGCGGCCCCGCTGTGCTGTCCGTCGCCGTCATGCCCTTGAGCATGCTTCCCGGACGTTTCCCGGCCGGGGCCGAACTGTTTCACGAGCGGAAAGTCGGCCTCAGCGGCGCGCGGGCCCTGCTGTGAGCCCGGCTCAGGCCAGCTGGGCGGCCTGCAGCCCGGCGTACGCGCCGCCGCTGCGCAGCAGGTCGGCGTGCGGGCCGATCTCGGCGATCCGGCCCTCGTGCATCACCACGATCCGGTCGGCACCCTTGATGGTGGAGAGCCGGTGCGCGACGACGAAGACGGTCCGGCCGCGCACCAGCCGGGCCAGCGCCTGCTGCACCAGCGCCTCGGAGCGGGAGTCCAGGGCGGAGGTGGCCTCGTCGAGGATGAGCACCCGCGGGTCGCGGATCAGCGCGCGGGCGATCGCGAGGCGCTGCTTCTGGCCGCCGGACAGCCGGGCGCCGCGCTCGCCGACCACGGTGTCCAGGCCCTGCGGCAGCCGGTCGATGAACTCCAGCGCGTTGGCGTCGCGCAGTGCGGTGCGCACCGCCTCCTCCGGCACGTCCTTCATGCCGTAGGTGACGTTCTCCCGGATGCTGCCCTCGAACAGGATCGACTCCTGCGGCACCACCGACAGGAACTTGCGGTAGCTGCGCAGGTCGAGCTGCTCCATGTCGGTGCCGTCCAGCAGGATCCGGCCCTCGGTCGGCCGCAGGAAGCCGATCACCAGGTTGAGCACCGTGGACTTGCCCGCCCCTGACCCGCCGACCAGGGCGATCGTCTCGCCGGGCCGCACACTCAGGTCGAAGCCGGTCACCGACGGCTCGTCGGCGCCGGGGTAGGTGTGCCCGACGCCCTCGAAGTCGATCCGCCCGGTGACACCGGCGACGTCCGCCTTGCCCGCGTTCTCCTCCAGGTCGGGGGCCTGCAGCACCTCGCCCGCGGAGCGGACGGAGGCCAGCCCCTTGCCGATCTGCGGGGTCAGCGAGAGCAGCGTGGTGACCGAGCCGGTGAGGCTGGAGAAGTAGGCGCTGAGCATCACCACCGCGCCCGGGGTGACGTTCAGCCAGCCGTAGTACGCCACCACCGCGGAGCCGGCCAGGCAGCCCACGCCGATGGCGTTCAGCAGGATCCAGGCCAGCGAGCCGAACCGGCCGTTCAGCAGGTCGAGCCGGAGCCCCGCGTCCAGCACCCGGCCGAGCGTGCGGTCGACCCGGCGCAGCGCGGTGCGCTCCAGCCCGTGCGCCCGGGTGATCGGGATCAGCGTGGTCATCTCGCCGACCCGCGAGGACAGCTGCTCGACCTCCTGGCGGAAGGACTCGTTCTGGCTGCGCAGCCGCTCGCGCAGCCGGACGACCAGCAGCGCCGCGGCCGGCACGACCACCACGAAGACCGGCAGGAAGGCCGGGGTCTGAACGGCGATCACCACCAGGCCGCCGGAGAGCGTGGCGATCGCGGCCAGCCCGTTGTCGGCGGTCTGCTGGGCGGCGTTCTCGATGCCCTCGACGTCGCGGATCACCTTCGCCTGCAGCACGCCAGCGCTGACCCGCGAGTGGTAGCCGATCGAGAGCTGCTGCATCCGGTGGCAGAGCGCGGAGCGCAGCCGGGTGCCCATCCGCCGGATCGACCCGTGCATCCAGTGCACGTACAGCAGGTGCAGCGGCAGGTTGAGCAGCAGGATGGCCAGCAGGACGGCCGAGTTCCACCAGAGCACCGATATCGGGCGGTGCCGGACGACCACGTCCACGATGTTGGCGGTGATCAGCGGGAGCAGCCAGACCGGCGCGTGCTTGGCGAGGAAGACCGCGACGGCGAGGCCGACCCGGCCGCGGTCGGGGCGGAACAGGTAGAGGAGGGTGCGGACGGGGTGCTCGCCGCGGTAGCGGTGGCTCAGCGGGCCCTGGGGCAGCGCCATGGGGAGGCTCCGGGGGAGGAGTTCGGTGCGGGGGTGGCACCATCCTGGCAGCCCGGTGCCGCGCCGCGGGTGGCCGGAACCGGACACCCGGCCCGCCACCCGATCCCCGCCACCACCCGGTCGCCGACACCCCGGTCCGTCAGCCGGCCGCCGGGCCGCCGTCCTCGCAGCGCTCCAGCCGCACCGCGCAGGCCTTGAACTCCGGCATCCGGGAGACCGGGTCGAGCGCCGGGTTGGTGTGCACGTTGGCGTTGGCCGCGCCCGGCCAGTGGAACGGCATGAAGACCGTGTCGGCGCGGATCGCGGTTGGGTTGCCGGGGGGGGGGTGCGGGGGGGCGCGCCCGCGCACCCCCCCGCCCAGGGCGCCGGCGCGCCCCCCCCCCCCCGCGCGGCGCCGCGGGGGGGGGCGAGCGGAA
>NZ_JBHWBW010000045.1:0-13491 GCF_042735675.1 Kitasatospora sp. NPDC059571 | reverse complement strand
GCGGCGCCCCGGCCCCTGATCATCCCTCGGCCCCGGGGCGCCGGGCGGGGGGGGGGGGGGGCGGGGGGGGGGGGCCCGCCGCCCCCGCGCCCCCCCCCCACGGCGACCTGCTCGCCGTCGCGCACCCCGAGCCGCTCGGCGAGCCTCGGGTGCAGTTCGACGAACGCGCCGGGGGCGGCCGCGTTCAGCTCGGCCACCCGGCGGGTCTGCGCGCCGGACTGGTACTGGGCGAGCACCCGGCCGGTGGTGAGCCGCACCGGGTACTCCTCGTCCGGCTCCTCGGCGGCCGGTCGGTGGTGCACCGGGGTGAAGCGGGCCCGCCCGTCCGGGGTGGCGAACCGGTCCAGGAAGAGCCGCGGCGTGCCCGGGTGCTCCGCGGCCGGGCAGGGCCAGAACACCCCGTCCTCGGCGGCGATCCGCTCGTAGCTGATGCCCGCGTAGTCGGCCGCGCCGCCGGCCGAGGCCCGGCGCAGCTCGTCGAAGACCTTCTCCGGCTCGGTCTCGAAGCCCTCGCCGTGGCCGAGCCGGCCGGCCAGCGCGTGCAGCACCTCCAGGTCGGTGCGCACGCCCGGCGGCGGGTCGACGGCCCGGCGGCGCAGGATGACCCGGCCCTCCAGGTTGGTCACCGTGCCGGTCTCCTCGGCCCACTGGGCCACCGGCAGCACGACGTCGGCCAGCGCCGCCGTCTCGGAGAGCACCACGTCGCTGACGGCGAGGAAGTCCAGCGACCGCAGCCGCTCGGCCACGTGCGCCGAACGCGGCGCCGACACCACCGGATTGGAGCCCGCCAGCAGCAGCGCCCGCACCTTTGTGCCGAGCGAGTCCAGCAGCTCGTACGCGCTGCGCCCCGGCCCCGGCAGCGCGTCCGGGTCGACGCCCCACACGGCGGCCACGTGGGCCCGCGCCGCCGGGTCGTCGAGCTTGCGGTAGCCGGGCAGCTGGTCGGCCTTCTGGCCGTGCTCGCGGCCGCCCTGGCCGTTGCCCTGCCCGGTCAGGCAGCCGTAGCCGGCGTACCGGCGGCCGGCGTTGCCGGTGGCCAGGCAGAGGTTGATCCAGGCGCCGACGGTGTCGGTGCCCTTGGCCTGCTGCTCCGGGCCGCGGGCGGTCAGCACCATGCCGGTCTCCGCCTCGCAGAACATCCGGACCGCCTCGCGCAGCTGCGGCAGCGGCACCCCGGTGACCGACTCGACGTGCTCGGGCCAGTGCGCCATCGCGGCCGCCCGGGTCTCGGCCCAGCCGGTGGTGCGCTCCGCGATGAACGCCTCGTCGGTGCGGCCGTCCGCGACCACCAGGTGCAGCAGGCCGAGGGCGAGCGCCAGGTCGGTGCCGGGCCGCGGGGCGAGATGCAGGTCGGCGAGGTCGGCGGTGCGGGTGCGGCGCGGGTCGACGACGATCAGCCGCCCGCCGTTCTCCTGCAGCTCCCGCAGGTAGCGGACGAACGGCGGCATGGTCTCCGCCGGGTTGCCGCCGACCAGGATCACGCAGCCCGCCCGCGGGATGTCCTCGACCGGGAACGGCAGCCCGCGGTCCAGCCCGAACGCGCGGATGCCGCCGGCCGCCGCCGAGGACATGCAGAACCGGCCGTTGTAGTCGATCGCGGACGTGCCGAGCACCACCCGGGCGAACTTGCCGAGCAGGTACGCCTTCTCGTTGGTGAGCCCGCCGCCGCCGAACACCCCGACGGCGTCCCGGCCGTGCGCGGCCGCCGTCCCGGTCAGCGCCGCGGTGATCCGGTCCAGCGCCTCGTCCCAGGACGCCGGGCGCAGCTCCCCGCCGGTCCGCACCAGCGGCACGGTCAGCCGGGCGCCGGGTGCGAGCACGGCCGCGGCGTTGGCGCCCTTGCCGCACAGCGCCCCCCGGTTGACCGGGAAGCCGGGCCGCTCCTGCACGGCGACCGGCACCGGCCCGTCGGTGCGGCGCAGTGCCATGCCGCACTGCAGGGCGCAGTAGGGGCAGTGCGTGTCGGTGGCGGCGTCCGTCATGCCCGCCACCCTGCTACGGCGCTGTTTCGCGTCGGCGGCCCGCAGGTTACGGGGCCCGCACACCGCCCTCACCGGCGGCGGGACGTGCTGTGAGGGTGCGCGCGGCGCCTCACCGGGGGCGGCCGCCGCTGTGAGCGCGGGGAAACCGCTCGTGACGGCGGGGCAACGGCGGGGAAACAGCGGTCGACGATGCTGGAGGTATGACGCCGCCCCCCACCGCCCCCGTTCCGCCGGCGCCGCTCCGGCCGGCGGTCCCGCCGCGCGCCGCCGCCCTGCGGGTCCTGCACGCGGCCCGCCGCCCCGCCCTCGTCCTGGTCGCGCACGGCTCCCGGGACCCGGCCGCCGGCGCCGAGATCGCCCGGCTGCTGGACCGGCTGCGCGCGGCCCGGCCCGAGCTCGACATCCGGCTCGCCCACCTCGGCCTCAACGCCCCGCTGCTGCCGGACGTGCTCGACGGCCTGAGCGGCCGCGTCGTGCTCGTCCCGCTGCTGCTCAGCCGCGGCTACCACGCCAAGGTCGACATCCCGGCCCTGCTGGCGGCCGCGCCGCAGGTCAGCGGGGTGATCGCGGCCCCGCTGGGGCCGCACCCGCTGCTCGCGGAGGCGCTGCACGCCCGGCTGGCCGAGGCGGGCTGGCGGCGCGCCCCGGGCGACGCGGTGGTGCTGGCCGCCTCGGGGTCGCGCGACGCGGAGGCCGCACTGGACACCGGGGAGCAGGCCCGGCTGCTGGCCCGGCGGCTCGGGGTGCCGGTCCGTCCGGGGTACGTGGCCGCCGGCGCTCCCAGCGTGGCCGAGGCGGTCGCCCGGTTCACCGCGGAGGGCCACCGGCGGGTGGCGGTGGCGGGCTACTTCACCGCGCCGGGGGACTTCGCCCGGCTCGCCGCGGCGGCCGGCGGCGGCCCGGTGGGGGCCCCGCTCGGCGCGCACGACGCGGTGGTGCGGCTCGTCCTGGAGCGCTACCGCACCGGCGTGCCGGCGCTGCTGCCGGCCGCGGCCTGAGCGAGGCCGTCCGGGCCGCCGTCCGGCTCGGCGTTGCCCTCGGCGCGGTCGGCGGGCTCATCTCCGCCGCATTCGACGGTGCGTCACCGGGGCGCGCTGTGCCAGAGTCTGCGCATGACCGCAGCAGCACCGAAGGCCGCACCCGTCCGGCTCCCCGACGCCCTGCGGTTCCTCACCGAGATCGTCGCCTGGGTAGCCGCACCCTGGGCGCTCGCCGCGTACTCGCTCTGGCTCTCCGCCGCGGCCCTGGCCCTGCTCATCGGCCTGCCCGCGATCCTCGCCACCCCCGGCGACAAGACCGAGGTGGTCGTCGCCGTCCCCGGCCGGGTCACCATCGCCCTCGTCCTGCTCCAACTCCTCGCCGCGGTGGCCGGCGCCTGGGCCCTCTGGCCGGCCTGGGCGGCCGTCCCGGTCACCGTCCTGGCCGCCGCCTGCCTGGTCACCGAACAGCCCCGGTGGCGCCGCCTGCGGTCCACCGGCCGGTAGCGCGGCGCATCCCGCGATGTCGGCCACCGGGCGTACCGTGGCGGGTATATGGACGACACCACGCCGGACGACGCATCCCGACCCGACGACCCGACGGCGGAGGCCCGCTGGGTCCCGGAGCCCGACAAGCGGCCCGGACGCACCGCCTTCCAGCGCGACCGCGCCCGGGTGCTGCACTCCGCCGCACTGCGCCGCCTGGCCGGCACGACCCAGGTGGTCGCGCCGCTGCGCAGCGACTTCCCGCGGACCAGACTGACCCACTCGCTGGAGTGCGGCCAGGTCGGCCGCGAGCTCGGCGCCGCCCTCGGCTGCGACCCCGACCTGGTCGAGACCGGCTGCCTCGCCCACGACATCGGCCACCCGCCCTTCGGCCACACCGGCGAGGAGGCGCTGGACGCCGCCGCCGCGGCCTGCGGCGGCTTCGAGGGCAACGCCCAGTCGCTGCGCATCCTGACCCGGCTGGAGCCCAAGCGCTTCGCCCCGGCCGACGAGGCCCCCGCCCGTCTCGCCCCCTGGCCCGGCCGCAGCGTCGGCCTCAACCTCACCCGCGCCGCCCTGGACGCCGCCACCAAGTACCCCTGGGCCCGCGGCGAGCACCCGCTCGACCCGGCCTCCCCCAAGTACGGCGTCTACGGCGACGACCTCCCGGTCTTCCGCTGGCTGCGGGCCGGCGCCCCGGCCGGGCGCAAGTGCTTCGAGGCCACCGTCATGGACTGGTCCGACGACGTCGCCTACTCCACCCACGACGTGGAGGACGCCCTCCAGGCCGGCCACATCGACCCCTCCGCGCTGCGCTCCGCCGACGAGCGCTCCGAACTCTTCAAGATCGCCGAGCGGTACGCGCCCGACGCCGCCCCCGCCGAACTCGCCGAGGCCCTCGACCGGCTGCTGGCGCAGGAGTGGTGGCCGCGCGCCTACGACGGCACCGCGCGCGCCCGGGCCGGCCTCAAGGACCTCACCTCCCAGCTGATCGGCCGCTTCTGCCTGGCCGCCGAGCAGGCCACCCGCGGCCGCTACGGCCCCGGCCGGCTCACCCGGTACGCGGCCGAGCTGGTGGTGCCCCGCGGCGTCCGGCTGGAGGTCGCGGTGCTCAAGGCGGTCGCCGTCCGCTACGTGATGCAGCGCGACGAGCAGGCCCAGCTCCGCTCCCGCCAGCGGATCGTCATCGCCGAGCTCGCCGACGTCCTGGAGCGCAGCGCCCCGCACGGCCTGGACGAGGTGTTCGCCGCACTCCACCGCGAGGCCGAGGACGACCGGGCCGCGCTGCGCGTGGTGATCGACCAGATCGCCACCCTCACCGACGCCTCCGCCCTCGCCCTGCACGCCCGCCTCGTCGAGCAGCGGACGTAGCACCGGGCGCGCGGGCCCCGCCGTTCCCGCCCGGTCGCCTACACTTCACGGGTGGCCGGGCGGATCAGGGACGAGGACGTGCAGGCGGTGCGCAGCGCACTGCCGATCGACGCCGTGGTCGGCGACTACGTCCAGCTGGTCAACGGCGGCGGCGCCCAGCTGAAGGGCGTCTGCCCCTTCCACGACGAGAAGTCCGCCTCCTTCTACGTCCACCCCGGCAAGGGCGTCTTCAACTGCTTCGGCTGCGGCGAGGCCGGCGACACGATCTCCTTCCTGATGAAGATCGAGCACTGCTCGTTCGCCGAGGCCGTCGAGCGGATGGCCGCCCAGGCCGGCATCACCCTGCGCTACGAGGAGGGCGGCTACTCGCCCCGCCACCAGCAGGGCGAGCGCACCCGCCTGGTCGAGGCGCACAAGGCCGCCGCCGCCTGGTACGAGGAGCAGCTCGCCTCGCCGGAGGCCGAGATCGGCCGCCGCTTCCTGGCCGAGCGCGGCTTCGACGAGACCGCCGCCAAGCGCTTCGGCGTCGGCTACGCCCCGGCCGGCTGGGAGCACCTCGTCCGGTACCTGCGCGGCAAGGGCTTCAGCGACAAGGAGATCCTGCTCGGCGGCCTGGCCTCCAAGGGCCAGCGCGGCGGCCTGATCGACCGCTTCCGCGGCCGGCTGGTCTGGCCGATCCGCGACACCTCCGGCGAGGTGATCGGCTTCGGCGCCCGCCGGCTGCGCGAGGACGACAACGGCCCCAAGTACCTCAACACCCCCGAGACGCCGCTCTACAAGAAGTCCCAGGTGCTCTACGGGATCGACCTCGCCCGCAAGGAGATCGCCAAGTCCGGCCGGGCCGTGGTGGTCGAGGGCTACACCGACGTGATGGCCTGCCACCTCGCGGGCGTGGAGACCGCGGTGGCCACCTGCGGCACCTCCTTCGGCGAGGACCACATCAAGGTCATCCGCCGCTTCCTGATGGACACCTCCCAGTACCGCGGCGAGACGGTCTTCACCTTCGACGGCGACGCGGCCGGCCAGAAGGCCGCCCTGCGCGCCTTCGAGGACGACCAGAAGTTCGCCGCCCGCACCTCCATCGCCATCACCCCCGGCGGCATGGACCCGTGCGAACTGCGCCTGGCCAAGGGCGACGACGCCGTCCGCGAGCTGGTCGAGAACCCCGTCCCGCTCTTCGAGTTCGCGCTGCGCCAGGCCGTCGCCCGGCACCGCGTGGACACCGCCGAGGGCCGGGCGGCCGCCCTGGAGGAGGCCTCCCGGATCATCGTCAAGATCAAGGACCGCTCCATCCAGCACGAGTACGCCGTCCAGCTGGCCGGCATGCTCGGCATCCTGGACGAGCAGTTCGTCGTCCGCCGGATCGGCCAGCTGGCCCGCTGGCAGCGCGAGAACCAGCAGAACGGCCAGCGCCCCGGCGCGCGCCGCGCCGAGCCCGCCGCCCCCGCCCGCCCCGCGCCGCCGCGCCCCGGCCACCGGCTCGACCCGCGCGACCCGGCGCAGTTCGTCGAGCGGGAGCTGCTCAAGCTCGCCCTCCAGCACCCCGAGCTGGTCAGCCCCGCCTTCGACCAGTACGGCGAGGACGAGTTCCCCACCCCGCCCTACCAGGCCGTCCGCCGGGCGATCGGCCAGGCCGGCGGCGCCGCGTACGGCGCGGCACTGCCGGACTTCACCGGCACCGTGCGGGAGGTCTGCCCGGACGACGAGGTGCGCCGCCTGGTCACCGAGCTGACCGTCGAACCGATCCGCTCGCGCCGCAAGGCCGACACCATCTACGCGGGCGAGTTCCTGGTGAAGCTGCGCCTCCAGGCGGTCGACCGCCGGGTCGCCGAGGTCCGCGGCCACCTCCACCGCCTCGGCAACCGGGCCGCCGCCGAGGAGCTGAACGCGGTGCAGAGCGAGCTGTACGCGCTCCAGCAGTACGGCCACCAGCTCCGCTCCAGGGGCGCCGCCGCCCTCTGAGGCCGCCGGCCGGCGCGGCACCTCCCGCAGGACTCCCGGCCGGCGCGTGTGGCGAGGCTCACCCGGGTGGGTATCCCAGTCCTGTGGCGCGGCGTCCCCCAGGCTGCCGCGCGCGGCCGCGAAGGGATGATGCCCGTGGAGCTTGCCGCTGTCCGCCAGCCCCAGCGCCAGGCCGTCGCCGAAGCCGACGGCACCGTGCACGACCGCGTCCCCGGCCCGCCGGACGACGCCGGGAGCCGGGTCCCCGCCCAGTCCGGCCCCCCGGACGCCGAGGCGCCCGACCCCGGGCCCGAGCCGCCGGAGGGGGCCGGGGAGCCCGAGGAGGCGGCGGAGGACACCGGCCCCGAGCCCGTCCTCGACGGCGGGACGGGGCCCGCCGCCGACCTGCTGCGCCAGTACCTGCGCGAGATAGGCAGGGTCCGGCTGCTGACCGCCGAGGAGGAGGTGGAGCTGGCCCGCCGGATCGAGGCCGGCCTGTTCGCCGAGGAGGCACTGGACCGGGCCGCCGCGGGGGACGGCGGCCTCGACGCGGCCCTCGCCGACGACCTCGACCGCCTCGTGGTGCTGGGCCGGATCGCCAAACGCCGCCTGATCGAGGCCAACCTGCGCCTGGTGGTCTCGGTGGCCAAGCGCTACGTCGGCCGCGGCCTGACCCTGCTGGACCTCGTCCAGGAGGGCAACCTCGGCCTGATCCGCGCGGTGGAGAAGTTCGACTACGCGCGCGGCTACAAGTTCTCCACCTACGCCACCTGGTGGATCCGGCAGGCGATGAGCCGGGCGCTGGCCGACCAGGCCCGCACCATCCGGGTCCCGGTGCACGTGGTGGAGCAGATCAACCGGGTGCTGCGGATCCAGCGCTCACTGCTCCAGGAGCGCGGCGAGGAGCCGACCGCCGCCGAGGTCGGCCGCCTCCTCCAGCTGTCCGAGACCCGTGTCCGGGAGGTCCTGCGGCTCGCGCAGGAGCCGGTGTCGCTGCACACCCCGGTCGGCGAGGAGGACGACGTCGCACTCGGCGACCTGATCGAGGACGCGGACGCCGCCTCGCCCGCCGAGAGCGCGGCCCTGCTGCTGCTGCGCGAGCACCTGGACGCGGTGCTCGCCACCCTCGGCGAGCGGGAGCGCCAGGTGGCCAGGCTCCGGTACGGGCTGGACGACGGCCGGCCGCGCACCCTGGAGGAGATCGGCCTGCTCTTCGGCGTCACCCGGGAGCGGATCCGGCAGATCGAGGCCAAGGCGCTCGGCAAGCTGCGCGCCCACGCCTACGCCGAGCAGCTCCGCGCCTACCTGGACTGACCGGGGCCGTCCTGCCACAGGGCCGGGTGGCCCACCGCCGGGTCAGCCCCGGGGGGCCGCCGTCTCGGGGTGGAACTGCTCGCGCACGGCCGCGTACTGCTGGCGCACCGCGCTGCCGAGCGCGAGGTCGTGCTCGGCGTCCGGGGCGACGGTGACGGCCTCCGGCAGCTCCCAGACCGGCGGCTCCGGGGTGCCGGCGAGCGCCCAGGCGGCCTGCCGGGCGGCGCCGCGGGCGGCGTGCGCCCCGGAGGGCGCGATCACCACGGGCACGCCGAACAGCTGCGGCGCGCTCTGCCGGACGGCGGGCAGCCGCCCCGCCGCGCCGAGCAGGAACACCCGCCGCACCGCCACCCCGTGGCCGCGCAGCACGTCGAGTGCCTCCGCGACGTTGCAGAGCATGCCCTCGACCGCGGCCCGGGCGATGTGCTGAGGGCTCATCGACTCGGCCCGCAGCCCCGTCAGGGTGCCTGCCGCGTGCGGCAGTTTGGGCGTCCGCTCGCCGTCCAGGTAGGGCAGCATCACCAGGCCGTACGCGCCGGGGGAGGACTGCAGGGCGAGCTCGCTCAGGCCCTCCATGTCGGTGCCCAGCATCGCGGCGGCGGAGCGCAGCACCTGGGCCGCGTTGAGGGTGCCGGCCATCGGCAGGTGGCGGCCGGTGGCGTCGGCGAAGGACGAGACGGCGCCGGTGACGTCGACCACGGCCTGCTCGTGCACGGCGAAGATGGTGCCGTTGCCGCCGAGCGAGACGAGCGCGTCGCCGGGGCCGAGCCCGAGGCCGAGCGCCGCAGCCATGCTGTCGCCGGTGCCGGCCGAGATCAGCAGGCCCTCGGGGGTGTGGCCGGCCGGCTCCGCGGGACCGAGGATGTCCGGGACCCGCAGCTCGTGGCCGAGCGCGAGCTTGACCAGGTCCTGGCGGTACTCGCCGGTCAGCGGCGACCAGTAGCCGGTGCCGGAGGCGTCGCCGCGGTCGGTGGTCCGGCGCTTGGGGTGGCCGAGCAGCTGCCAGACCAGCCAGTCGTGCGGCAGCAGCACCTCCGCGATCCGCTTGGCCGAGACCGGTTCGAACTCGGCGAGCCAGCGGAGCTTGGCGATCGTGTACGCCGGTGACGGCACCGCCCCGATCGCCTCCGCCCACGGCCCGGGGCCGCCGAGCGCGTCGATCAGGGCCGCGGTGGCGCCGGCCGCGCGCGGGTCGTTCCACAGCAGGGCCGGGCGCACCAGCACGCCGCCGGCGTCCAGGCCGATCAGTCCGTGCTGCTGGGCGGAGACGCCGATCGCGGTGACGCCCTCCAGCAGGCCGCCGGTGGCGGCCACGCCGAGGGAGTGCAGCCAGGTCTGCGGGTCCACCTCGGTGGAGCGGGCGTCGGCGTCGTCCCGGAGCGGGTGGGGCGCCTTGCCGTCCCGCAGGACGGCGCCGGTCTCGGCGTCGCACGCGACGATCCGGGTGCGAGTGGTGGAGCTGTCGATGCCCGCGACGATGGCCATGGCGAGATCATGCCTCAGCCGGTGGGCCCGCAGGGCCCAGCCGGGTCAAGTGTTGCCCAGTCGGTACCGGAACCACAGCGCTCCCACCGGTGCCCGTCAGGGGCGGACGGTGCCCCAGCTGTCGTCCTCGGCGTGGTTGCGCTGGAAGTACGGGACGCGGTCGGTGACCGAGTTCGGCAGCTTGTCGCCGACCTTGTCCGCGACGGCGCCGGCGGCCTTCCCGGCGACCGCGCCGGCCTGCTGCTTCGCCTTGCCCGCGGCGTCCTGCACCCGCGGGTTCTGCGAGACCTTCTGCGCCGCGCGGGCGATCTGCTCGTAGCGCTGCCGGCCGGCCCGGGTGCCCAGGATGTACCCGAGGCCGAGCCCCACGACGAACGTGACTTTCCACATGCTCTGCTCTCCGCCCTTCCGTGCGGTCGCCGTCGCGGCCACCGCCGCGTTGCGCCTACCCGTCGTGCCCGGCGGCGAACCGCCCGCCCGCTGACGCGCCCGTGCCGTACGGCCGGTGCCCTCGTCCACCAAGCATCCCCGGCGGCGCGGGCGGCCGCGCGCGGGGCGCGCCGTGCGGGGCGGGGGCGGGTGGCCGGGGGAAAGCGATTGGCGGAACACCCCCCTGAGTGCGCTAATGTATGTCCCGCAGCGAGCGCCGAGGGCCCGGGAGACCGGAGGCCGAGGCGGAAGCCGATCCCCCATAGCTCAATTGGCAGAGCAGCCGACTGTTAATCGGCAGGTTATTGGTTCGAGTCCAATTGGGGGAGCTCGGGAAGCCCCTCGGGGCTGCCCGTTCGTTTGCAGTTGCAGTCCCCCATAGCTCAATTGGCAGAGCAGCCGACTGTTAATCGGCAGGTTATTGGTTCGAGTCCAATTGGGGGAGCTTCACCCGCGGTCGTGGGTGATCAGCGCAGAGCGAGGGCCCTCCGGTTCACCGGGGGGCCTTCGTGTTTGCGGCGGCCCGCGGCCCGCGGCCCGCCGCCGGCTCAGCCGGTCGCCCGCCGGTAGAGCGCGGTGACCCGGTCGTCGAAGGTGATGCTGTACGAGACCGCCTCCTCGTACCCGCCCTGCTGGTAGCCGCCGATCACGCCGATCACCGCGCCGTCCGCGGTCAGCCACGGGCTGCCGCTGGTGCCGACGCTGTACCCGGTGCACCGGAAGCTCTCCTGCGTCGGGCTCTGCGAGCCCGTCCGGGTGGCGCAGGTGATCGGCTCCTCGCTGCCGTTCGGGTAGCCGGTGACGGAGACCGGGAGGCCGAAGCCGCGGCCGGTGCCCAGCGGGTTGCCGCCGAGCACGTCCTCGATCTCCTCGTCGTCCACCGCCGCCACGGTGAGGAACGCCACGTCGTACTCCGGGTCCTCCGAGGCCGTCCAGCGCGGGTCCACCGTGATCGAGGTGAGCGGCCAACTGCCGTGCGGGGCGCGGCCGTCCCGGAAGCCGGGGACGAACACCAGGCCGCTCTCGGTGCCGTGCTCCAGGGTCTGCACGCAGTGCGCGGCGGTGACCAGCAGGTTGTGGTGCGGGCTGCTGACCACGCTCGCGGTGCACATGCGGGGCCCGTCGACGCTGCCGAGGAAGAGCGCGCCGACCCGGTCGTTGGCGGTGCCGGCGGGCGCGGGGCGGGAGGCGGGGGTGGGGGGTGCGTCGCCGGACCAGCCGCAGGCGGTGGCGGCCAGCTGGGTGGCGAGCAGCACCGCGAGGGCGCCCGTCCGCCGGGTGCGTGCCATCCGCCTGTCTCGCTTCCGCCGTGGTGCGTCCGCCGGGACGGGGGTCGCGGCCCGCGGCCGCCCCCTCGGCCCCCGCCGGGGGTCTGCCACCCAAGATCTATCAGCAGTCGACGGGTACGCGCCAGGCATGCGCCGGGGGGTGGCCGTCCCCGCGGTCGGGCCGGCGGGGGAGGGGCGGTCGGTGGCGCACGGGCGGTGGTGCGCGGGCGTACCCGGATGCGCACCCGGCGCGCATTCCGACTGATCGACCGGCTATGCTGCCGGTGACGGCCCTGAGGGGCCGTCTGCTGCTGCAAGGGCCACGTGCCGGCGCCGCAGGCCGGATCGGGGGGCGGTAGCTCAGCCGGTTAGAGCAGGGGACTCATAATCCCTTGGTCGTGGGTTCGAGTCCCACCCGCCCTACCTCCGAAGCAGCCGGGCAGGGCTGTCCCGCTGCCGAGAACCCTAGGGCACCGCGCCGGCGGCGAGCGGCAGGCCCGCCGCAGGTTCACCTGAACGGGGCCGCCCGAGGGTGCGGTTGACCCCGGGGCGGCCGGTCACTGCGGCGGCGCGGTGAAGCGGTAGCCCTCGTCGATGAGCACCGGCAGGTACATCCGCAGCGCCGCGATGGTCTGCGAGCGGTCCCCGCCGCCGTCGTGGTTGAGCACGATCGAGCCGGGCCCGACCGCCTGGAGCACCCGGGTGGTGATCGCCGAGGTGCCGGGCCGGGCCCAGTCCTGCGGGTCCACGGACCAGCCCATCGGACGCATGCCGAGCTCGGCCCCGACCCGCAGCGAGACGTCCGACCAGTCCCCGCCGGGCGCCCGGAACCAGGTCGGTGCGCGGCCGGTGGCGGTGTGCAGCAGGTCGCAGGTGCGCTGCAGCTCGTCCCGGACCGTCGTCTCGGAGAGCCCGCGGAGGTCGGGGTGGGTCCAGGTGTGGTTGGCGATGTGGTGGCCGTGGTCGGCGATCTCCCGGACGAGGGCGGGCTGCCGGGCGGCGTTCTCGCCGATCAGGAAGAAGGTGGCCCGGATGCCGTACTGCTGCAGGATCGACAGCACCACCGGGGTGTTGGCCGGGTCGGGTCCGTCGTCGATGGTCAGCGCGACCAGGCGGTCGTGGGACGGCAGGGAGAAGAGCGGGCTGCCGACCCGCCGGGGCTGCGGCGCCGCAGGGCTGAGCGAGGGGCTCGGCACGTTCACCGCGCCGACCGTGCGGGTGCTGGGCGTGGCGGACGGCCGGGGCGGGGCGGAGGCGGCGGCCGCGGTGCCGGGCCCGGTGGGGGAGGGGGACGGGGTGGGGGTGCCGGCGCGGCCGGAGGGGGTACCCGGCGTCGGCCCCCCGCCGCCCGCGTGGGCGGCGAGGTCCCCGGGGCTCGGTACGGCCGTCGCGCACCCGGCGGCCGACAGCAGGCCAAGGCCGGCCACCGAGAGGAGCAGGCGTCGGCTCATGATCTGATGATGTGACAGCATGACGGAAGGATCCCCTCGGCCGTCCGGCGGACTCCGTGCGTGCGCCAGCTACACCCCAACGGCCCAGCGCGGCCGTCCCGGCCCGGCGGTCCCGGGCCCCGGCGCGACACTCCGGCGGACACACCGCACCGACGGGGCCTGACGGCCCGTCGGGCCGCCCGCACGGCCCCCGCGGCCCGGCCGACGGCCACCCGCTGCGGTGGCAGCCTGACGGCCCGTGACACACGGTGGGACCGGCGCATCCGCGATCTCCCGCACCGGCACCGGCCGGCGCTCGCCCGGACGTGCCGGAAGGACCGACTCCATGCTTCCCAAGCGCACCCTCCTCGCCGGAGCGGCGGCCATCGCCGCGGCGCTGGCCATCGCCATCCCCGCCGCACACGCGGATCCGCCGGCCCCCAAGGCCGACGACCAGAAGGTGTGGCAGGAGCAGGCCCCGACCGACGGGGCTGCCGCGGACAAGGCCGAGAAGCCGGCCGAGAAGCCCGCGGACAAGCCCGCCGAGAAGCCGGCGGACAAGCCCGCCGACGAGCACGGCTCCGGCCAGGACGGCAAGAGCGAGGGCAAGGAGAGCAGCGGCAAGGAGAGCACCGGCAAGGAGGGCGACAGCAAGGGCCCGTCCGAGTCGGACGGCTCGTGGGCCGACGGCAAGCCGCACGGCGGTGTGCACACCGGTGGCGGCGGCCTCGCGGTCTCCGGCGGCGGCCTGGCGACCGGTGCCGCGCTGCTGGCCGGCGGCATCGGCGTCGGGGCGGTCACCCTGCGC
>NZ_JBHWBW010000044.1:25399-29241 GCF_042735675.1 Kitasatospora sp. NPDC059571 | reverse complement strand
AAGAACTACAGCGGACGAATGTTCTCCGCCTGCGGGCCCTTCTGGCCCTGCGTGACGTCGAACTCGACCTTCTGGCCCTCGAGCAGCTCGCGGAAACCGTTGGCGTTGATGTTCGAGTAGTGGGCGAACACGTCCGGACCGCCGCCCTCCTGCTCGATGAAGCCGAAGCCCTTTTCCGCATTGAACCACTTCACAGTGCCATTGGCCATAAAAAGTCTCCTTCAAGGGGCTGTCCGAAGCCCGCACAGCGCGCGCTTCGAGTCGCCGCGATGAGCACCCACCCGGGGAAGAGCCGGGAAACAAAAATGCGCCTGCGATACATCAGCAGGCGCACACAAAGTTCATGGGAACCACTACTGCAACTAGGACGAGTCTAGCAGGGCGCGGCCGATCACGGCGGATATTTCGCCCCCGGCCCGCCGGATCCCTTCTCGGAGCCGTCACGACCGAATCACCACGGGCATCAACACATCTTGCGCGCATGCTTGTTGACGGCACGGCCAGGTGTCCGTCCGCGCGATGGCCACATGGAAGCGCGACACGGACGGACCTGGGGCGGGTATCGCAGGAACCCCCGCCACGGCGGCCCGGCCCCCCTGTCACCCCCACCATCGGCAACAGCGGATACAGGGGGAGACAGCGAGCGGGACGAGTCCAATGACGCCTCATCGCATGCACCTGTCGTCAAGGGGACGCTCTCCCGATTTCCGGCGCACAGTGGAAAGAATGCCGAAATCGGCAGCAGTGCGCCGAGCCCTTCCGGCCTACCCCACCGCCGGATCCCCCACCTCGGGGGCCATCGCCTCAAGACCCGGGCTGGCGCACAGCACCGGCCGCCGGTACGGCGCAGCAGGGCTGCGACCGATGCGGTGGGGTTGAGCAGGTGGAGGCGGGTGCCGGTGTCGCGGGTGTGGAGGCGGGCGCGTGCGGGGACGGCCCCCACCGGGGCTCCTTGCGGCGCGGCCGGGGTGCGTCCGCGGAGCGGGAGACTGACCTGACGGCCCGCGGGTGCGGGTGCGGGTGCGGACCCAACCGCAGCGGGCGGGAAGCCGCCGGCCACGCGTCCGCACAGCCGGACCGCAGGCAGGCTCAAATGGCCCCCGGTCGGTTCCTGAAAGTTGACCCCGTTGGCCTGAGGCGACCTCACTGCCCGGCACGACATGGGAGCACGCCGGGTGTCAGCTCTCCGCCTTTCGGGCTTGTGCGGTCAGCCCGGGGGTGACGAGGGCGAGCCAGCGGACGCGGGCGGCGGGTGGCTGGTCGGTAGGCGCGGTGGAGAACAGCAGATAGATGTCATCGACGGTGACGTCCGCATGGATGTCACCTTCCGCCTGCCCGGCACGGATGAGGCCGGCAACGGCCGAGCCCGCGCGGTCCTCGTCAGCGCGGTCGCCCGGCTGCGCCCCGAGGGTCTGAGCGGCGGCCTTGACGGCGCGGTCGGTAACGGACTGCTCGACGACACGGCCGAGGAACGCGGTGAGTTCGTCGAGGGCGCGGCCGGTGCCGTCGGCTACGCGGGCGAGCGCGGCCTCGGCGTCGTCGGCGACGCGGGTGACGTACTCGGTGACGACGGCGGCGACCAGGTCGGTCTTGGTGGGGAAGTGCCGGTACAGGGTGCCCACGGCTACGCCCGCAGCGGCGGCTATCTCGTCCATCCCCACATCGGGGCCGTGGGCGGTGATCTCCCCACCGGCAGCGGCGAGGATCTTCTTACGGTTGCGGACCGCGTCGGCGCGCGGCGCCCTGGCCTGGGTCACGGGAGGTGCCTGCCCTTCCACTTGCCTCAAGGTGAACTCTGGTTCAGGATAGATAGTGAACCTGAGTTCATCTTAACCGTGAGGACCCCGCCATGCCCGCCAAGACCGCCCTCGTCACCGGTGCCTCCTCCGGCATCGGCCAAGCCACCGCCCTCAAGCTGCAGGCACTCGGCTACACCGTCTACGGCGCCGCCCGCCGCACCGACCGACTCGCCGAGCTCGCCGAGCTCGGCATACGCCCGCTCGCGATGGACGTCACCGACGACGCGTCGATGCAGGCCGGCGTCGAGAAGATCGTCGCCGAGGCCGGTCGGATCGATGTGCTGGCCAACATCGCCGGATACGGCTCCTACGGCGCCCTGGAGGACGTCCCCTTGGACGAGGCCCGCTACCAGTTCGAGGTCAACGTCTTCGGCGCCGTCCGCCTGATCCAGCTCGTCCTGCCCCACATGCGCGCCCAGCGCGCCGGCACCGTCGTCAACGTCACCTCCATGGGCGGGAAGATCTACACGCCGCTCGGCGGCTGGTACCACGGCACCAAGTTCGCCCTCGAAGCCCTCAGCGACTGCCTGCGCCTGGAGGCCAAGCCCTTCGGCATCGACGTCGTCGTCATCGAACCCGGCGGCATCGCCACCGAATGGGGCGCCATCGCCGCCGACAAGCTGGAGAAGTCCTCCACCAACGGCGCCTACACCGCGCAAGCCACGGCGGTCGCCTCCTCCCTGCGCTCGGAGGCCAACGCCGAGCGCAACTCCCCGCCCTCCGTCATCGCCGACGCCATCGCCAAGGCCGTCACCGCCCGCCGCCCCAAGACCCGCTACGCCACCGGCTTCGGAGCCCGCCCCCTGATCGCCCTGCGCCGCATCCTGCCCGACCGCGCCTTCGACACCGTCATCTCCCGCGCCGTCGGCCTCCCCCGCTGAACCGCCCGGGAGGCACAGGGTTGCGACGGACCTGGTGAGGTGTTCGATCCATCCCGGTCCGTCCTGCGCTTCCCGGACTCGCCCACGCGCTGTCCCAACCATGGATCAAGCCAGAAGGTGCTGAAAGTGGAGGACTGGGTGCTCCGGGCCCTGCTCAACGAGTGCCCCAGGATGCCGGGGCCGGTGATCGCCGAGCGGATCGGCTGGGCCCACCCATATCGCCGCTGACGAAGGGACTGGCCGTGACCAGGCCGGAGTACGTCGGTATCGACCCGGTCGACATCAAGCTCGCGCCGCCCCGCGATCCGGAATACAAGGGCCTGGTCGAGCGGAACAACCAGTTCCTGGAGACCTCGTTCCTGCCGGGCCGTCAGTTCGCTTCGCAGCCGGGCTTCAGCCAGCAGCTGGCCGAGTGGCTCGATCGGGCCAACACCCGCACCGTCCACTCGATCCAGGGCCGCCCCCTCGACCTGCCGGAGACCGCTCGGCCTTCGCCGGTCCGGCCGGGGGCCGGACCGGCGCATTGCTGCACCCCTGGACTGCTCCGGCTCGCGCTCGGGGCGGCGGGGCCGCTTGGTCCCGTTCCCGGGGCGGCCTGCGGCAAGCGGCATCCGCTCACCGCGGACCTCCTGGCGGCCGAGGCGGTCGGGCGGGCGGTCAGGTGTCGGCGGTGGGTTCCTGGCCGCGCGGGGAGCGGCGGAGCTGTTCGTTGATACGCAGGGCTTCGTCGAGTTGGTCTTCGAGGATGATGATGCGACAGGCCGCCTCGATCGGGGTGCCCTGGTCGACGAGGTCGCGGGCGCGCATGGCGATGCGCAGCTGGTAGCGGGAGTAGCGGCGGTGACCGCCGTCGGAGCGCAGTGGGGTGATGAGTCCGTGCTCGCCGAGGGCACGTAGGAAACCGGGTGTGGTGCCGGTCATCTCTGCGGCGCGTCCCATGGTGTAGGCGGGGTAGTCGTCGTCGTCGAGCCGGTCCTGGCGGTCGGGGGTCTCGGGGGTGTGCGGTCGGATGGTTGCCGTGGTCACTGCACCTCTTCGTGTCGGGGCCGGGGGACGCGTCGAGGGGGGGGGGGGGCGGCGCGCCGGGCGGGGGCGGCGGGGACCCGGTCGCGGGGGCCGAACGGCTCGTTGAACAGGTCGTAGCCCAGCAGCGCCGGGTGGC
>NZ_JBHWBW010000044.1:0-25389 GCF_042735675.1 Kitasatospora sp. NPDC059571 | reverse complement strand
CGTCGCGCCCCGGCCCCCCCGCGGGCGCCGCGCGGCGGGCGGGGGCCCGGGGCGCCGGCGCCGGAGCGCCCCCCCCCCCCACCCCCCCGAAGGGTTCTACACCATCTGCCGGCCTTGGGGCCGGGTTCCTCGTGTCCGCACTGCCCCGGGGGTGGGGGTGTGCGGGGATCGCGTATGCGTGACCGGAAACCACCGTCCTTGCGTTGGGGTCTGCGGTGTCCGCCCGGGCGAGTGTTCACGGGCCGGGCGATCCTGATGGCGCTTGCGCCCTCCATTCATCCTCTGTGCCGAACTGTCACTTTGCGTACTACTGGTACTGCATCTGCTGAACTGCGTACTACGGGTACCGCTGGTGGCGGCCCCTGACACCTGCGGGCCGCCCGGTCCGGCAGTCACACCCGTCGCCGTCCTGCACCTGCCTGGCTTCGGAAGTCCACCGCCGGACCGAACCTCGAACTTCTGTCCAACAACCCCGGCCAGTTCGTGTCTGGCCGGTATCGCCGACTGCTGTCTACGAGAGAAACGTTAGACCCGCCCGTCGGCAATGTCTACTCCGGCGCACATAGATTTTGCGGCGCCCGCGGGTGAGGTAGCCTTCCGCTGCGCGGCGGCGGCAACCCCCGAGTCGCCGCCTCGCGCCCGAAGGAACGAGCGACACCGTGCAGGGAGGCGGTAGTGGAGAACCCGGCGCCCGCGGCACCGGAGACGGCCCGGGGCGGACAGGCGGCCCTGGTCGGAGCGATCACCGAGGCCGTACGCGACGGCGACGACCGAACCGTCCGGCGGCTGCTGGCCCGCTTCGCGGAACTCGCTACCGCCGCCGACCTGTACGCCCTGCGCGACGCCCTCGACACGGTCCGCCCGTCCGGCGGCCGCGGGCAGGGTCCGGCGATCGTCTAGAAGGGTGTGCCTCTCGTTCGGTCCGGCCGCTACCGGCGTCGAAAGGGGAGCGGCCGAACCGCGGGGGAGACCGGTGAACCTCCGTGAGCGGCGGTACGTCGGGGCCGGGCTACCCCGGCCACACCGCGCCGCCCCCGGCGGGAAGACCACCGCCGAACGGGTCGGCATCGAGGCCGGCCTCCGGCCAGGCGGCCGGCGGCGTCGACTCGGCGGCCGCGTGGTGGTCCGGGCCTGCTCGATGGTGGGGTAGACCGGAAAGAGGGCTCCGGCGAGTGGTAGGGCCCGGGAGGGCGGCCTGTTCCCGATGGACGCACGCCGCGCCGCGCCGGCGCGTCGAAGCAACGCGCAGGTGCCCGCAATACGGGGGGCCGGACGGTGGCTGCGGGATCATGTTGCCATGGACGAGCGTGATGCCACGAGGTGCTCCGCGACGGATGGCCCGCGACGCAGCGGGTGGTCTCGCCGAAGGGCGGGACCGGCTGCCGGGTGGGGCCGGTGACCCCGGAGGGGCCGGCTGAGGGCCTGACGCTGGAGGCGCTGCTCAGCCAGTCGCCGCTGGGGCTGCACATCTTCGACGCCGGTCTGCGCCTGGTACGGATCAATGCGGCGACGGCGGCCATGCGGGGCCGTGACGCCCGGGACCTGATCGGTCTCCCTTTCCGAGAGGTCTTCCCGCTGGACGACCTGGATTCCGTGGATGCTCTGGCGCGCTCGGTGCTCGAGGACGGGCGGCCCGTGCTGGAGCGGCGTGTCCGGGCGTTCCTCGATCCGCCCCCGGCGCCGGCGCGCGCGTATTCGGTGTCCATGTTCCAGCTGCGGTCGCACGCGGGGGAGGTCCTCGGACTGGCGGTGACAGTGGTGGACGTGACGGACCTGGCCATCGCGGAGGCGGGCTCGCAGGTCCTGGGCGCGGTCCGGGCACGTGTGGGGGTCTCGCTGGACGCGGTCGAGATCTGCCGGGAGCTGGCCTCCGTCCTTGCCGGCGGCATGGCCGACGCGGTGGTCGTGGAGGTCGTCGACGCACTGATGACGGGCGATGATCCCCCGCTGCTGCCGGCGCCGGGGTTCGTGGCCCTGCACGGCGCGGCCGTGCAACGTCGCGGCACCGACCTCGCAGACGGGCCGTTCGGCTCCTCGTACGTGCCGGACGCGGCGTCGCCCTTCGGCCTGGCGCTGGCGCGGGGCCGGCCGGTCACGGTCCCCCTGGAGGGCGACGAGGCCTGGCTGCGCGCCGCCGACCACGGCGCCGCCCTGCGCGGCGCGACACCCGTCACCGTGCTGGCCTCGCCGTTCATGGTGCGCGGCACGCTCCTCGGCCTGCTGACCCTGTACCGCTGGGCGGGCTCTCCCGCCTTCACCGACGAGGACGCGGCCTTGGCCGCGACGGTGTGCGACTACGTCGGGCTGTGCCTGGACAACTCACGCCGCTTCACCCGCGAGCACGCGGTCGCCGCCACCGTGCAGCGCAGGTTCCTCCCCCAGGCGACGCAGCCCGCCGTCGGCCTGGAGACCGCCCGGGGCCATCTGACGACGCCTTCGGCCAGCGGCGGCTGGTACGACGTCATCCCCATGTCGGGCGCCCGCACCGCGCTCGTCGTCGGCGAGGTCGACGGCTCCGGGATCCACACCTCCGCCACGATGGGACAGCTGCGCACCGCCCTGCGCTGCCTGGCCTCCCTCGACCTCGCACCGGACGAGTTGCTGGCCCGCCTGGACGAGACCACCCGGCAACTGGCGGCTGAACGCCGTGCGCTGCCCGCAGCCGACCCGCTGCGCGAGCAGCCACTGGTCGCGAGCTGCCTGTGCGCAATCTACGACCCGGCCTCCGGCACCCTCACCGCGGCCCGCGCCGGCCGCCCCGGCCTGGTCCTCGTCCCCCCGGACGGCGTCCTCACCGAGGTGGACCTCCCGGACGGACCGGTCCTGGGAACCTCCGAGACCGCCCCCTTCGCCGCGGCCTCCATGCCCGTCCCCGACGGCACGGTGCTGGCGCTCACCACACCGGCCCTGTATGCCGCCCTCGGCGCACAGGATCTCGCGCAACTCTCCGGCGCCGACCGCTCCCTGCCCGAGCAGTGCGACCACGTGCTGGTCGCGTCGGGCGAGGCCCGCCAGGCGGGAGCGGTGGTCCTGCTCCTGGCCCGGGCGGCCGGGCTGGACCGCGACGACGCCGTGGAGTGGGCCCTGGACCCCGATGAACGCGCCCCGGCCCACGCGCGGTCGCTCGTACGAGCGCAGCTGGAACACTGGGAACTGCCCGAGGAGACCGTGTACACCATCGAGCTCGTGGTGAGCGAGCTGGTGACCAACGTCGTCCGTTACGGCGATCCTCCGTGCCGCGTGCGCCTGATCCGCGCCGACCGGTTGAGCGTCGAGGTCAGCGACGGCGAGGCCTCCAGCCCCCATCTCCGCCACGCCCGGACCACGGACGAGGGCGGCCGCGGACTCTACATCGTCTCGCAACTCGCGGAGCGGTGGGGTGTCCGCTTCGCGGCCAACGGGAAGACGGTGTGGGTCGAACAGCAGGTGGCGGACGATGCCGAGCCGGCCTGACGACGACTTGAGGTGTGAGCCGACCTTCGGGCCGACGAAGGCGAACCTCGTTGCCGCTCGGAGCGCCGCTACGGCGCCTGTTGCACACCTCGTAGCTGGTCATGTCGTCATGGAGGTGCAGGTGCGCGACTACGGGCTGTCGGCGATCCTCTCCCCCGCACCGCCGCCCGTGGCGGTGAGAGCGCTCGGCTGCACCGACTCCACCACCTGGCAGGCCGGCCGAACACACCTGGAGCCCGGTATTCCGCCAGAGATCACGAGCGCTGATGACTCGCCGCTGGGTGCGGCGCTGACATGCGGGCGCAGGGCCTGACGGCCGGTGTGGTTGCGGATCGCAGGAGGGGTGGCTCCCGGCCCTGCCACCTCGGCTAGGAGCTGTCCGGCCGATCATGTGACTGTCACCTGATCTGCTCGTTGTTCTGGGCATGGGGCGGGGAGAACGCGGTGATCTGTCAGATGCGGAGTGGGATCGGTTGCGGCCGTTCCTGCCGGTGACTAACGGTCGGTGCGGACGGTGGCGTGATCACCGGCAGGTGATCAACGGAATCCTGCACCGGGTGCGGACCGAGTGCACTGGCGCGACCTGCCAGAGCGGTTCGGGCCCTGGAAGACCGTCTACGAGCGCCATCGGCTCTGGTCGGCCGACGGCACCTGGGAGCGCCTGCTGCAGCGGGTCCAGGTCGCAGCCGACGCAACCGGCGAGATCGACTGGGACATCTCGGTGGACTCCACCATCGTGCGGGCCCACCAGCACGCGGCCGGCGCCCGCACCGACCCGCCGCCGGCCTTCGCCAGCTCAAGAGAGGACTACGCACTGGAACACCAGGACGAGGCTCAGTGGCAGAGCCTCGTCGACCGGCTGGTGGAGGTGGTGCGGGAGGCGAGGGCCTGGGCCGTTCACGCGGCGGCTTCACCAGCAAGATCCACCTGAGCGCGGACGGACTCTGCCGTCCGCCGTCCCTGGTCGTCACCGCAGGCCAACGGGCGGACTGTACGCAGTTCGTGCCGGTGCTGGAGAAGATCCGCGTTCCCCGGCCCGGGTTGGGCAGGCCTCGCAAGAAGCCCGACAGCGTCGCGGCGGACAAGGCACCCCATGCAGCTATCGGGTCAAGCGGCGGTGGCAAGTTGGGGCTTCGTCGGCAGAGTGAAGGCGATGGCTTCGTCGAACTTCTGGCGGGTGGTCAGGCAGTGGTGGAGCTGGCCGATCATGCGGTTGAACAAGTGACGGAGGGCCGCGTAGTAGCGATCTCCGGACTCGCGTCGGCGGTTGTAATGGGCATGGGCGCCGGGTGAGGCGGTGAGGGCGGCAAACGCCCAGTGCCGGCCGGTTGCCGCAAGCCGGCTGTTCTTGATCCGGCGGTGGCTGACGCGGCGGCTGCGGCCGGACTCGCGGGTGACCGGGGCGCTTCCGGCGTAGGCCTTCAGGTCGCGGGCGGTGTCGAAGCGGGTGCGGTCGTCGCCGATCTCGGCGAGGATCCGGGCGCCGGTGAGCACAGCCAGACCCGGAAAGCTGGTGATGATCTCCGCGTCGGGATGTTGCAGGAACAGCTCCTCGGTGGCCTGGGCCAGGTCGTCGCAGGCCTGGCAGGCCGCGTTGAGCTGGGCGAGAAGTGCGAGGGTCTGACGTCCCATCGCGGCCTCGACCAGAGCCGGCTGGCGGAGCCGGGTGCGACGGAAACACTTCCAGGAGCCGGTCGGTCTCGGCGTCGATTCGCCGTTGGCGGCCCGCCCGGGTGACGGCGGCCCTGAGCTGGCTGCGGCTCAGGGCGGAGGCCTCCTCGGGTGTGGAAGCGCCGGCCAGGATCGTGCGGGCCTCCCGCGCCAGCAGCCGTTCCCGCTTGTCGGCGAACGCCTCGAGGATCGCCGGGTAGTACTCGCGCAGGTGGGAGCGGAGCCGGTTATGGGCGCGGGTGCGGTCCCAGACCGCGTCCTGCTGGGCCCGGGCCAGGACGGCGATCGCCCTGACCAGGTCGGAGTCGTCGGGCAGCGGTCGGTGGAGGGCGGCGTCGGTCCGCAGGATGTTCGCCAGGACGACGGCGTCCTGGTGGTCGGACTTCTTTCGGGACGCGGCGTGTCGGTCCCGGTAGCGGGCCACCGCCATCGGGTAGATCGCGTAGACCCGCCGGCCAGACGCTCGCAGGCAGGCCACCAGCAGACCGCGGGAAGTCTCGATCGCGATCGGGATCGGAGTCTCCGGGCCGTCGCCGTGCTCGGCCAGTAGCCGCAGGAGGTCCTGGAAGCCCTCGGCATCGTCGGCGATTCGCAGCTTGCCGAGCAGGCGGGCGTCGGCGTCGACCACCGCGACGTCGTGATGATCCTCGGCCCAGTCGATTCCGCAGGTCACGTGCAATGCGTGCTCCCCTCGAAGCGCGTGCCGTCCGTCGGCGTCGAGCCGCGGCAGGGACCACCCGGCGACCTCATAGAAGCGCTCGCTGGCGCACCACCCCATCAGCCGTCCGTGGCCCCAGCGATGTCCAGGGTCCTCACTCTCGTGAAGAGCTCCACGGCTCCGGCTGATCGGGAGGTGGCCCTGGAAATGGCTCGAACCACGGCACGCTATGGCCGCCGCGATCAGATGGGCAGGGGCCGCGCACGCATCGCTCTTGTCGAAGCACTCCAGGCGCGGCATCCAGAACAGACGTCTCGCCCGGCCCCTGCCGAGGCCAGCAACCACCGGCCTCGACGCCTATTAGGCATACAGCAACGGTCCCTGCCGTCAGTACCTTCGGCGGCGGGGCATTCGGCAGACGATTCCGGAGAAGATCGACAGCCAAGCTGTCCGCCTGCGTAGAGGATCGCGAGGCGGCCGGCCACCGGGCTTCGACGAGGACCGGTACAAGAAGCGCAACACCGTGGAGCGAGCCATCAATCGGCTGAAGAACTCCCGAGCAGTGGCAACGCGGTACGACAAGCGCGGCTATGTCTTCCTCGGCACGGTCACCGCCGCTGCTGTGGCCATCTGGCTCCGCTCCTGACCGACTCCTCCTGCGCGGCGCTTGCATGGAGCAGCGTTTGATCATATGGCCCAGGCGGTGTCGGGCAGTTGGTGGTAAACGTCGTCCATGGCTTCGGCGGGAAGGAAGACGGGTCTCGTGATCAGGTGATCGCCTGCACGCTGTACGCACAGCACGAACCCGAGCGTCAGCGATCCGGCCTCTGCTGCCGGCAGGTAGAAGAGCTCGGTGTAAGGTTCCCGACTCTCGGCACGCTCGACCAACCACTGTTCCAGCTCTGAGGGAACGCGACCCACCAGCGCCACCCCGTCTGTCAGAACCTGCGGTCCCCGCCGTGCGTCGACTGAGATGCCGCACAGGCGCTCAGCCGTGAAGTAGAGGTCCAGGCCCGCCTCCGAGTGGGTTCGGCGCTCGCCGCCCCGCCATTCGAGGCCCGGGAGGCCTCCGCCAAGCACAGCAGAGGCTTCGTCCGGGCTCATTCCGAATCGCAGTGGGCCTACGCTCACGAACGGATCCAAGAGCCACTGCTGTCGTTCACTGTCCGGCAGGACGTGCCACACCTTCATGTGGTGCAGCCTACGAGCAGTAGGCCATCCAAGCTCCGCGGCCTACTGACTCTTGTGCCCGCAGCGATGTGATCGGCCGGACAGCTCCTAGTCGTTCGGCGACATACCCCGACGGCTGCCCGGATCGGGTTCCGGCAGTGGCCAGTTGGGGTGGCTGAGGTGGTGTCGCAGGGCGTCGAGGCGGGCGAGGTGGGTGTCGAGGCTGGCGTTGACCGAGTTCGTGGTGGCGGCCACTCGTGCTCCGAGGTCGTGGATCCGGTCCAGGAGGTCCTGCCAGCGCCTTTCGGCGGCGGCGACGGGGTCAGGCGCGGCGTTGGTCGCTGTCATCGCGAAGCTGGGTGGTGTGGTGGGTGAGGGCGTCGAGGCGGGTGGCGAGGTCGCCCTGGCGGGTGCCGATGTGGGGACGGATGGCGGCGAGGGGCTCAATGAGGTCGGCGGGGTCGGTGGTGCCGAGGGCGGAGGTGAGGGCGGCCTGGGCGGGCCGGGCGCCCGGGGCGAGTGCGGTCGTGGCGATCTGGGCGGCGAGGACCCGCAGCTCGGCGGCGTGTTCGCGGGCCCAGGCGGTGACCGTTCGGTCGGCGGCCCGGCGGTCGCGGACGGCTTTGACGCGTTCGGCGCCGGTGCTGGGCGGCGTGGTGCCGCCGGCGGGCTTGAGACGCAGGTAGCGGTTCTCGGCGGCCTGGCGGCTGGCGACGCCCATGGGCTGGGCGAGGTCGGCCCAGGTGGCGCCGGCCTCGCGGGCGGCCTCCACGAGTCCGGCTTCCCAGCCGGCGAGCCGGCCGCGCAGCTCGCGCAGCAGCACCAGGGCGGCCAGGGCCTGTTCGGGGCCTTCCTGCTCGTCGGGGGCGGTCGGGGGCTGGGAGGAGGGGTTCTGGGCGGCACGGACAGCGTCGTCGATGGCGGCCAGCGCCACCGCGGCCGCCAGGAACGAGGCGGGCTCGTCCGGCTGGGGGGGACCAGCAGCGGGTCTGCGGGACTTCTCACTCATGCAGTCACTCTATAGGCGACACGCCGACTTGTCATCGGATGGATGACGCGCTAGAAAGGTGTCAGGTGAAGCGCACTGGCACCCATTCGATCAGTGGAGGTGTTTCGCGATGCTGTTGCGCACTGACCCGTTCCGCGAGCTGGACCGCCTGACCCAGCAGTTCATCAACACGACCGGCACCTGGTCCCGGCCGACCCCGATGCCGATGGACGCCTACCGGGCCGGAGACGAGTACGTGATCTGCTTCGACCTGCCCGGGGTGGACCCGGAGGCGATCGACATCGACGTCGAGCGGAACATGGTGACCGTCAAGGCCGAGCGCCGCCCGCGCCAGGAGGGCGAGGGCGTGAAGTGGGAGCTGTCCGAGCGCCCGCTCGGCGTGTTCTCCCGCCAGGTCATGCTCTCCGACACCCTCGACCCCGCCGGGATCACCGCCGACTACGACGCCGGCGTGCTGACCCTGAAGATCCCGGTCGCCGAGAAGGCCAAGCCCCGCAAGGTCGCGATCAGCCACAGCGCGAGCCGCAAGCAGATCCGGGCCTGACCGGCCCCCGATGCCGTTCCGCGCCGCCCCAGATCTCTCCCCCCTCGATCGACGGGGCGGCCGGAACACCCCCGACCGCCGGCCGCCCTCGCCCCGACCGGCCCACCCGCAGCGACGCGGAAACGCCATGAACGGCCAGAGCAACCAACCCTTCATCGTGCGGGCGAACGGCGAGATCGACCTCGACACCGCCCCGGCGCTGCTCCGTGCTCTGGCCGCCGCGCTCGAGTCGCACCGGGAGGTGGTGATCGATCTGTCGGAGGTGACGTTCATGGATTGCGCGGGCCTGGGCGCCCTCGTCCGGGCCCGCAACCAGGCCGACCGATGCGGGGCCCGCCTGGTCCTGCGCGGGGCCGGGTGCTGCATCGTCCGGCTGCTGAGGCTCACGGGTCTGCACCGGCGCCTGGCCCCCGAGCCCTGACCGGGCACCCGGTCGAGCCGGCCCTTGACACGGAGGGAGAACCGCAGTGGCTCTTCGATGGGAGGCGTTCCTGGAAGAGATCCGGGAGCGTGGCGAGTACGACACCCCGCAGGAGGCCGAGCGGTCCGCCCGGGTCGTCCTGGCCCTGCTGGGCGCCCACCTGGTCGGCGATGTGCGTGCCGAACTGGCCGCCCGCCTGCCGGAGACCATGGCCCTGATCCTGCTCACCCCCCTGCAGGCCGCCGAGCCGCTCAGCCCCGAGCGCTTCGTACGCGCGACCGCGGCCTGGGTCAAGGGCGCAACCGAAGCCACGGCCCTGTGGGACATCGGCGCCGTCCTGTCCACGGTGGCCGACGCCGCCGGCGACCGGCTCATGGACCGGATCCTGTTCCAACTGCCCCCCGGATACGACCTGCTGTTCGGGCGCCCGACCGCAGGGACACGACCCTGACCACCCCTCACACCGCCGCCGGCCCGCCGGCGGCCAGCCCCCGGAAGGCCCCACGGTCATGACCCGCTACCGCCACCTCCTCCAGCAGGTCCGCAACCTCGGCCGCTACCCCACCGACGAGGAAGCCGAACGCGTCCTCACCGCCGTCCTGGCCGTCCTCGGCTCCCAGCTCACCGGCGACGAACGCTGCGACCTCGCCGCAGCCCTGCCCGACCGGGCCCGCACAGTCCTCACCAACCAGATCCCCCTTCCCACCCCGGTCACAGCTCCCGCCTTCGTCGAAGCCATCGCCCACGCCCTGGGCACCAGCCTCACCGCCGCCCGCTGGGACGCCTCCTCCGTCCTGGCAGCCCTCAGCACCCTCACCGACGACCACCTCACCGACCGCCTCCTCACCCACCTGCCCCGCGGCTACGCCCTGCTGTTCGGCCGCGCGGACCTGGCCGCCGTCGCCTGAGAAACACGACCCCGCTGCCGCCGGCCAGGTGTTCACCACCGTGGTCGAGGTGGTCGCGAGGATCACCGCGGTCAGGGAGGCGGGGGCGGTGCACCACCGCAGCACGGGTTCGTCGAGGGCGGGAGCGGCGACCCGCAGGTCGCCCAGGAGCTCGATGCCGTCCCGACCCGGCCCGGGGGCCGCAGCCAGCCCTTCGTGACGCCCCTTGCCGGCAGCGGGCACGTCCGGTTCGGCCTGGGTGAGAACGGCGAGCACCCGTGCGGGCGGTCGTTCGGCGGGTGGTGGTGCGCGGGGGCGGTCGTGGCATGGGCCTTCCCCTCGCCTCCTTCTCGTGATCTCCTCGCCCGCCGGGCGTCACGCGAGCCAAGCGGACTCCTTCGGACGGGTGTGCGGGGAGCTGTCGGTGCCGCCGGGCGCTGCCGTGTGGCCCAGATAGCGGTGCACGAAGTGGATACTCATCGCGCCTTCGCCGACCGCGGAGGCCACCCGCTTCACCGAGCCGCTGCGGACGTCGCCGGCGGCGAAGACGCCAGGCAGGCTGGTCTCCAACGTCAGGCAGTCGCGGCCCTGGCTCTGCCACAGTCCGGGAACGGAGCACGCCTGCGCCTCCGCGCCGGTGAGCACGTAGCCGCGCGCGTCGAGGGCGAGTGCGCCGGACAGCCAGCCGGTGTGAGGGTCTGCGCCGGTGAAGACGAACAGGGCCCGCACCGCGAGGTGGCGGTGCTCGCCCGTACGGTGGTCAACCATGGTGATCGCCTCCAGTGCCTTGTCGCCGAGTGCCTCGGTCACCTCGGTGTGCAGCAGCACGCGCACCCGCGGGTGGCGCACGATCTGATCGATCAGGTAGCGGGACATGTGCGCCTCGAGGCTCGGCCCGCGGACGAGCAGATACACCTTCGGCGCGTACCCGGCCAGGAAGAGCACAGCCTGGCCTGCGGAGTTGCCGCCGCCGACCACGGCCACCTGGTCGGCGAGGCACTGCTGGGCCTCGTA
The DNA here is from genome assembly GCF_042735675.1 of Kitasatospora sp. NPDC059571. Classification (NCBI taxonomy): domain Bacteria; kingdom Bacillati; phylum Actinomycetota; class Actinomycetes; order Kitasatosporales; family Streptomycetaceae; genus Kitasatospora; species Kitasatospora sp. NPDC059571. Next base: position 14,562 of record NZ_JBHWBW010000044.1, on the reverse strand, counting down.
GGCGGTCGCCGAGTAGTGAACGCTCGTTCCCTCCAACGGTTCGATGCCGGGCACCTGGAGCCGGCGGTAGCGGGCGCCGGTGGCCAGCACGACGGCGCGGGCGGCGATCTCGCTGCCGTCGGCGAATGCCACCACGTAGTGGCCGTCGTCCTTGGGATGGAGACCGGTCGCCTCCGCCGGAATGCTGATCCCGGCACCGAACTTGTCGGCCTGGAGCACGGCACGTTCCGTGAGTTCGGCGCCGGAGATCCCGGAGGGGAAGCCGAGCAGATTCTCGATGCGGGACGACGTGCCGGCCTGGCCACCGGTGGCCAACGTCTCCACCACGGTGGTGCTCAGGCCCTCGGAGGCGGCGTACACCGCGGCAGCGAGGCCGGCGGGTCCGGAGCCGACGATGAGGACATCGCCGTGACGGTTCGCGGCAGGCAGCGACGGCAGGCCGATGAGCTGAGCCAGTGCCGCGTTGCCGGGATTGCGCAGCAGGGCGGTGTCCCGCCAGATGACCAGCGGTGTCTCCTCCGGGCCGACGCCGAAGCGGCGCAGCAGCTCCTCGGCCTCCTCGTCGGTCTCGAGGTCGATCCACCGGTGCGGCAACCGGTTGCGGACGGCGAATTCGCGCAGCCGCCTGGTGTCGGGCGAGTAGCGCGAGCCGATGATGCGGAAGCCGGCTCCCTGCCCTACGAGCAGGGCGCGACGGCCCAGACAGGCGCGCAGCACGACGTCCCCGATCGTCGAGTCGTGGGCCACCAGGCGGCGCAGCTGGTCCAAGGAGACGGCGAGGACCTCGCCCGGCTCCCTGGCGACGGCGGTGTAGAAGGCCACCTGTCCGTGGAGCAGCCCGAGTTCGCCGATGAAGCGGCCGGGGCCGTGCACGCGTAGCAGGCTTTCATCGGGCGTGCCGTAGCCCTCGACGATGGCGACCGCACCATTGAGAACGACGTAGAACGTCTCGCACCGCTCCCCTTCCCGGATCAGCACGTCACCGGTGTCAACCGCGTGCCGCCGGCCGTGCTGCGCCAGGCGGGCCGTCTGGTCGTCCGACAGGCGGGGATAGGCGCCGTAGATGTCGGGCGTCTCGGCGGGGACGCTCTCCTGCGCCTCGTCGGGCACAGGCGTTGCGCCGGGCGGTGTCTCGTCGCCGGGCATCACACGAACGCCTCATGGGCGAAGCACCAACGCCAGTTCTCGCCGGGCTCCAGCGACGCCACGATCGGATGGCCGTGGGCGGCGGCGTGGCGGCGGGCATGCCGGTTCGGCGAGGAATCGCAGCAGCCGACGTGGCCGCAGGTCAGGCAGAGCCTGAGGTGGACCCAGGGGGAATGCGTGGCCAGGCACTCCTCGCACCCCGGGGTGAGCGGGGTGACGGGGCGCACGAGGGCGAGGTGGGGGTCGGTCCTTACGGTCACTGTCGATCATCCTTTCCCAGCCGATGCGTGGCCGGCGATCGACTGCTCCACCCACCGCCGCAAGGCGGGGGCGGGTGCGGCACCCGCCTGCCGGGCCACGGTCCGTCCATTGTCGAGAGCCAGCAGCGTCGGTACCGCCTGGACCTCGAACCGCTGCGCCAGGCGCGGGTTCTCGTCGATGTCGACCTTGACCAGCTTGATTGTTCCTGCGAGATCGGCGGCGACCTGCTCCAGGGCGGGGCTGACCATGCGGCAGGGGCCGCACCAGGTGGCCCACAGGTCGACGACGACGGGCACGGTGGCCTGCTCGACGACGTCGGTGAAGTCGTCGTCGCCCGCGTCGGCCATCCACGGCAGCCACCGCTTGCAGTTGCCGCACCTCGGGCGGCCCTCGGCGGCCGCCGGCACCCGGTTGGTGCGCCCGCAGTGCGGGCAGGTGATGTTGGTGGCTCGCACGGTGCTCATGCCGCCCTCGTTCCCTTCACGTCCTCGGGCTGGTCGTAGGTGACCACCAGTTCGCCCGCCTGGGCGTCGACCCGGACCGTGGCGCCGTCCTGGACGTCGCCGCGCAGCAGGGCCCGTCCGACGAGGGTTTCGACCTCGTGGGAGATGTAGCGGCGCAGCGGTCGTGCGCCGTACACCGGGTCGTAGCCCTGGTGGGCGATCACCTGCCTGGCGGCTTCGGTGAGTTCGACGGTGATGCGGCGTTCGGTGAGGCGGCGGCGCAGTTCGTCGAACTGCAGCTCCACGATGCGCTCGATCTGCCGCTCGCCGAGGGGCTTGAACAGCACGATGTCGTCGACGCGGTTGAGGAACTCCGGGCGGAAGTGGCCGCGCAGCTCGCCCATCACCCGGGCGCGGGCGTCGGGCTTGATCTCGCCTTCGGTGGTGGCGCCGTCGAGGAGGTGCTCGGAGCCGATGTTGGACGTCATGATGATCACGGTGTTGCGGAAGTCGACCGTGCGGCCCTGAGCGTCGGTGATGCGGCCGTCATCGAGGACCTGGAGCAGGGTGTTGAAGACGTCGGTGTGTGCCTTCTCGACCTCGTCGAACAGCACGACGGAGTACGGCTTGCGGCGTACGGCCTCGGTGAGCTGGCCGCCTTCCTCGTAGCCGACGTATCCGGGCGGTGCGCCGACCAGCCGGCTGACGGTGTGACGCTCCTGGTATTCGCTCATGTCGAGGCGGACCATGTTCTCCTCGGAGTCGAACAGGGCCCGGGCGAGGGTCTTGGCCAGCTCGGTCTTCCCGACGCCGGTGGGGCCGAGGAAGATGAACGAGCCGATGGGGCGGCGTGGGTCGCGGATGCCGGAGCGGGCGCGGATGATGGCGTCGGCGACGAGCTTGACGGCCTCGTCCTGGCCGATGACCCGCTCGCGCAGGATCTCGTCGAGGCGCAGCAGTTTCTCGCGTTCGCCCTCCTGGAGGCGGGCGACGGGGATGCCGGTCCAGGCGGCGACGATCTCGGCGATCTCCTCCTCGGTGACGACCTCCCGCAGCAGCCGGTTCTGGCCCTGCTTCGCGGCCAGTTGCTCTTCCTCGGCCTTCAGTCGGCGCTCCAGTTCCCGGAGTTTGCCGTAGCGGAGTTCGGCGGCTCGGTTGAGGTCGTAGTTGCGCTCGGCCTCCTCGGCTTCGTGGCGGACCTGCTCCAGTTCCTGGCGCAGTTCCTGCACGCGGCGGATGGCCTGCCGTTCGGCCTCCCACTGGGCGTGTTTGGCGTCGGCCTCGCCGCGCAGGTCGGCCAGTTCCCTGCGCAGTTCCTCCAGACGGGTTCGGCTGGCGGGGTCGGTCTCCTTGGACAGCGCCGCCTCCTCGATCTCCAGGCGGGTGACGCGGCGGGTGATCTCGTCGAGTTCGGCGGGCATCGAGTCGATCTCGGTGCGCAGCCGGGCGCACGCCTCGTCGACGAGGTCGATGGCCTTGTCGGGCAGGAATCGGTCGGTGATGTAGCGGTGGCTGAGGGTGGCCGCGGAGACCAGGGCGGTGTCCTGGATCTTGACGCCGTGGAAGACCTCCAGGCGTTCGCGCAGTCCGCGCAGGATCGAGATGGTGTCCTCCACGTTCGGTTCGTCGACCAGGACCTGCTGGAAGCGGCGTTCGAGAGCGGCGTCCTTCTCGATGTGCTTGCGGTACTCGTCGAGGGTGGTGGCGCCGATCATGTGGAGTTCGCCGCGGGCGAGCATGGGTTTGAGCATGTTGCCCGCGTCCATGGCTCCTTCGGCGGCGCCCGCGCCGACGACGGTGTGCAGTTCGTCGACGAAGAGCAGGATGCGTCCTTGGGCGGCCTTGACCTCGCTGAGGACGGCCTTGAGGCGTTCCTCGAACTCGCCGCGGTATTTGGCGCCGGCGACCAGGGAGCCCATGTCGAGGGCGAACACCGTCTTGTCGCGGAGTCCTTCGGGCACGTCGCCGCGTACGATGCGCTGGGCGAGGCCCTCGACGATGGCGGTCTTGCCGACGCCGGGGTCGCCGATGAGGACGGGGTTGTTCTTGGTCTTGCGGCTGAGGATCTGGGTGACGCGGCGGATCTCGGAGTCCCGGCCGATGACCGGGTCGAGCCTGCCGGCCCTGGCCTCGGCGACGAGATCCCGGCCGTACTTCTCCAGGGCCTCGTAGGCCACTTCGGGGTTGGCGGAGGTGACGCGCTGGTTGCCGCGGACCTGGGTGAGTGCGCTCAGGAACGAGTCCTTGGTGATGCCGGCCTGTTTGAGCAGTCGTCCGGAGGCGGTTGACGAGCCCTCGTCGGCCAGGGCGAGCAGGAGGTGCTCCACGGACACGTACTCGTCCTTGAGGCGCTTGGCCTCCTGTTCGGCGGCATCGAGCAGGCGGGCGAGGCGCTGGGTGACGAAGACCTGGCCGGGTGCCGCGCCGGGGCCGGTGACCTTGGGACGGCGGGAGAGTTCCTCGCTTACGGCGGCGCGCAGCTCCTTCGGCTCGGTGCCGGCCTGTTGCAGCAACCGCGGGATCAGACCGTCCTCCTGGTCGAGGAGCGCGAGCAGCAGGTGTTCCCCGTCGACCTCGGTCTGCCCCATGCGGACGGCCGTGGTCTGGGCCTCCTGCAGGGCTTCCTGGGACTTCTGGGTGAGACGGTTCATGTCCATGGGGGTGTTTCACTCCTTGTGCCGGCGCGGCGGAGGGCGGCTTCGAGCAGGCTGATGCGGTCCAGCAGGTCCAGTACCAGGCCGATGGATGCGTAGTTGAGGCAGAGTCCGGAGCGCAGCCGCTGGATGCGGGCGAGGACCGCCGGGGCCGTGGGGTCGAACACCAGGTGCTTCGCGGCGTCGCGCTCGGCGTCGACCAGGCCGAGGGCGACGAACCGGCGGATCAGGTCGGGGTGGAGGCCCGAGCGATGGGCCACGGTGTCCAGCGAGAGCCTGGGGACGGGCACGAGCGCGTACCGGACGGCCGCCGAAGCGGTGACGTCGGCGCCCGGCCGGACCGGACGGGCGCCCATGCCGGCCCGGCCGATGCCCGCGGAACGGTCGTTCATCGCGTCCTCCTGGGGTCGAACGAGGATGTGGCGGCGAGTTCCTCGAACAGTTCGCGCTCCCGGTCGCCGAGGGTGGGCGGCACCATGACGCGGAGTTCGGCGTAGAGGTCGCCGTTTGCGCCTCGCGGGTTCGGCATGCCCTCGCCGCGCAGTCGCAGCCGCCGGCCGCTGGAGGAACCCGCGGGCACCGTGACCTTGGCCGTGCCGCCGCTGGGGGTGGGCACCGGCACGGTCGCTCCCAGGGCCGCTTCCCAGGGGGCGACGGGGACCTGGACGTACACGTCGCGGCCGTCCAGCCGGAACCGGGGGTGGGGCTGGATACGTACCCGCAGGTACAAGTCGCCCGCGGGAGCGTCGCCGCTGCCCTGGCCGCCCTCGCCCGAGAGCCGGATGCGCTGCCCGTCGGTGACACCCGGTGGCACGTCGACCTCGTACCGCCTCGGCTGCCCGGTGGGACCGGCGAGCGTGATGGTGCGGCGGCCGCCTCGGTAGGCCTCCTCGACGGTGAGCGGCAGTTCGGCCTCCTGGTCGGCTCCGGGGACACTGCCTCGGGCGGCGCCGGCCGCGAACATGGAGCCGAGCAGGTCCTCGATGTCGATGCCCTCCGCTGCGAAGTCGTCGCCGAAGCCGGTGGTGTACCGGACGCGGGGGCCGCCCGCGCCGGCGGTCCCCCGTGTGCGGAAGCCGTCGCCCGCTCCGGCCGCGACCCGTTCGTCGAAGTCTTCGGGGATCTTGCGGAAGTCGTCGCCGAAGCGGTCGTAGCGGGCCCGGGTCTTCGGGTCCGAAAGGACGCCGTAGGCCTCGTTGAGGTCCTTGAAGCGTTCCTCTGCCTGCGGGTCCTTGTTGACGTCGGGGTGGTACTTGCGAGCGAGCTTGCGATATGCCTGCTGGATCTCGTCCTGGCTCGCGGTCCGCGGCACGCCCAGCACCTCGTAGAAGCTCCGTGCCATGACCGGTCACTCCCGCTTCGCGACCGTCACGGCGGCGGGCCTGAGCTGCCGTTCGCCGTCCCCGTATCCGGGGCGCAGCACCTCGACGACGGTTCCGGGTGGGGCGTCGGGGTCCTGGACGACGCCGACCACCTCGTGCCGGGCCGGGTCGAAGGCGACGCCGGTCTCCGCGTGCCGCGGGTAACCGAGCAGTTCGAGGACGTTCACCGCCTGGTCGCGTACGGCCCGGACGCCTTCCACGATCGCGCCCGGATCGGCGCCGGCGTGGGTCAGGGCGAGCTCGAGGTTGTCCAGGACGGGCAGGAAGGCGGCCGCCGTGCGGGACCGCTCGACCGTCCGCTCCCGCTCCAGTTCCCTGGCGTGGCGCTTGCGAAGGTTGTCGAGGTCGGCGAGCGCGCGCCGCCAGCGGTCCTCAAGTTCCCGGATCGCGGTCGTGTACTCGTCCTCGGCGGGCGTGGGGCCGGCGGCGTCGGGTCCCGGTTCGTCGTTCGCTGCTTCGGGCCGGGGCGGCGGGCCCGGTTGCGGCAGATCCGCACGAGGAGGGCGTACGGCGCCCTCCGGGACCGGCTCCGGCGCGGCCCGGTCGGGTTCCTGGGGACGGGCGGGCATGGCGCGCCTCAGCTCTTGTCGAACTCGGCATCGATGACGTCGTCGTCCCCGCCACCGCCGCCCGGGCCACCGGTCGCGCCGCCCCCGGTGGTGTCCTGGCCGGGACCGCCTGTGGTAGCGGCGTCCTGGTGGGCCGCCAGCCCGGCGAGCACTTGCTGGAGTTCGGAGGTCAGGGGCCGCACGCGCTCCGCACCCGCCTCTTCCTTGACCGCCGCCCGGGCGTCGGCCACGAGCATCTCGGCGCGTGCCTTCTCGTGGGCGGGCGCTGCGTCGCCCAGTTCGGCGAGGCGCTTCTCGACCTGGTAGGCGACGGCGTCGAGCTCGTTGCGGGCGTCGACGGCCTCGCGGAGTGCCTTGTCCTGGCCCTGGTTGCGCTCGGCCTCCTGGACCATGCGTTCGACCTCACTGCGGTCCAGGTTGGAGCTCTCGCTGATGGTGATGCCCTGTTCCTTGCCGGTGTCGCGGTCACGTGCCTTGACGTTGAGGATGCCGTTGGCGTCGATGTCGAAGGTGACCTCGACCTGCGGTTCGCCCCGCGGCGCCGGCCGGATGTCGGTGAGCTGGAACCGGCCGAGGACCCGGTTGTCGGCGGCCCGTTCGCGCTCGCCCTGGAGGACGACGACGTCCACCGCGGGCTGGTTGTCCTCGGCGGTGGAGAAGGTCTCACTGCGGCGCACCGGGATGGTGGTGTTCCGCTCGATGATCTTCGTCATCACGCCACCGCGTGTCTCGACACCCAGCGACAGGGGTGTGACGTCGAGCAGCAGGACGTCCTTGACCTCACCCTTGAGCACCCCGGCCTGGATCGCGGCACCCATCGCCACAACCTCGTCGGGGTTGACGCTCATGTTGGGATCCTTGCCACCGGTCAGCCGACGCACCAGCGCCTGGACCGCCGGGATACGGGTGGAACCGCCGACGAGGATGACCTCGTCGATGTCGCTCTCGCCGACCTTGGCGTCGGCCATGGCCTGCTGGACCGGTCCCAGGCACCGCTCCACCAGGTCGCCGGTGATCTGCTCGAACGTGGACCGCATGATCGAGTCGGTGAGGTGCTTGGGGCCCGAGGCGTCGGCGGTGATGAACGGCAGGCTCACCTGTGTCTGTGTCACCGAGCTGAGCTCGGTCTTGGCCTTCTCCGCCGACTCGAACAGGCGTTGCAGCGCCTGCGGGTCCTTGCGCAGGTCGATGCCGTTCTCCTTCTGGAAGTCGTCCGCCAGGTAGTCCACCAGGCGCCGGTCGAAGTCGTCACCGCCCAGGTGGCTGTCGCCGGCGGTGGAGCGCACCTCCACCACGCCGTCGCCGACGTCGAGGATGCTCACGTCGAAGGTGCCGCCGCCCAGGTCGAAGACGAGGATCGTCTCGTGCTGCTTCTTGTCCATGCCGTACGCGAGGGCTGCCGCCGTCGGCTCGTTGATGATCCGCAGCACCTCCAGTCCGGCGATCCGCCCGGCGTCCTTGGTGGCGGTGCGCTGAGCGTCGTTGAAGTAGGCGGGCACCGTGATGACCGCCTCCGTGACCCGCTCCCCCAACTGCTTGGAAGCGTCGTCGGCGAGTTTCCGCAGCACCTGGGCGCTGATCTCCTCGGGCGCGTACAGCTTGTCGCGCACCCTGAAGCGGGCCGCCCCGCCGTCGCCCTCGACGACGTCGTACGCCACCGCCCTGGCCTCGTCGGAAATCTCGTCGAAGTGCCGGCCGATGAACCGCTTGGCCGAGTAGATGGTGCCCTTCGGGTTGAGGATCGCCTGGCGCCGGGCCAGCTGGCCCACCAGTCGCTCGCCCGTATCCGTGAAGGCCACCACGGACGGTGTCGTGCGGTTGCCCTCGCTGTTGGGTACGACGGCCGGCTCGCCGCCCTCCCACGCGGCGATCACCGAGTTGGTGGTGCCCAGGTCGATGCCCACTGCCTTCGCCATGAGGAACTCCTCCCGGTCCGGCGCCTACGCCTTCTGTCCGGATCACGCTTTCAGGTACGAGTGGGACCCGTGCCGGTGGTCTGCGGCGCGCCGCTCAGCCCTACGGCGCCGTCGTCGACCGTCGCGTCCACGACGGCCTTGTACCGGCTCGGCTGCATCGAGCGGGGCTGGGCGAAGTCCCGGCGACCGCCATGCATCTCGAACCACTTCTCAGGGTGTCGAGCCGAACGGCTCCGCGCCTGCGCCCGGTGAGTCAGAAATGCACGGGTCCCGTCACCCCGCGAGTACGAAGGAAAAATCCGGATATCTCGGATACGTCGACCTGCGCGCGGGTAAATGCCAACGAAGCCTCCGGTAGAACGGAGTGATCGCATGTCCAGCAGAGTGGCGCACGGCCGCTACTCCGGCCGGGAGGGCAGCCTTCCGCGGGGCCGCGGGCGGCACACCGCGGCTGCACGGAAACGACCCGACCCATCCGCTCCCTCGCCGGCCGACCATGCCCTCCACGAACTGGTCGCGTTCTCCCGCACCCTGTTCGCCACCCCGGACGAAGGCGAGATCCTGCGCCTGGCCATGGACCACATAGCCACTGCGGGGCCGTACAGCACCGAGGCGGGATACCTCAGGGTGGACGGCGGCCTGGCCCCCAGCCCGAGCGGGCGTTTCCATGCCTCGGCCGTGGACCGGAGGGTGCGGGAGCTGGCCGGCGAGGACGGCTCTGTGACCGTACCCGGCCGGCCCTGGGGTCGGGCCCTGGGACTGCGCGGGTTCGAGAGACTCCACGGCTACGTCGTGGTGACGTCCCGCTCCCGGCCCACCGAGGCCGAGCGATCCCTGCTTGCCACGATCGTCGGGCACACCGCTGCTGCACTGTCTGTCGCCTTCGCAGACCGCCGCCAACGCGAGGACGCGCTGGAGCTGCACCGGCTACGGGTGGAACGCACAGCCCTCCAGCAACAGCTGATCTCCGTCGCAGCCGAGCTGGGGTACCAGCGGGCCGTTCACGCGCTCATGGCGGACGCCGCCGCCTCGGGCGGCGGCGAGGAAGCCATCATCCGCGCATTGCACGGGCTCACCGGACTCCCCGCGCTGATCGAGGACCGCTTCGGTCGGCTGAGGTCCTGGACCGGCCCCGGCCGACCCGACCCCTATCCCGAACCGGACCCCGTACGCCAGGACGAAATGCTGCACGCCGTCGCCCGGGAGGTCGGGCCGGTGCGGATAAAGGACCGGCTGATCACCCTGATCCGCCCGCACGGCGAGATCCTGGGCGTGCTGGCCCTGGTCGATGCCCGGAGCGAGGCCGACGAGCACACCGTGCTCGCGCTGGAGCACGCCGCCACGTCACTCGCCCTGGAGCTGGCGCACCTACGCACTCTGGCAGAAGTGGAGCTGAGGCTGCACCGCGAGCTGGTCGAGGACCTCCTGGCAGGAGCGGACGAGGCGAGCGCCTACGCCCGGGCCGAGGCAGTCGGACACGACCTGCACCGCGCTCACTACGTCGTCGTGGTGCAGCGGTCGGACCGGACTGCGGACGAGTCCTTCGCGCAGACCGTGGGCCGGGCGGCCTCCGGCGTGGGCATGCGCTCGCTGCTGGCCCGACGGTCCGACCACATCGTCCTTATCGCCGACGACAGGCCGCACGCCCGCGCGCTGTACGAGGCGCTCGCCCGGGAGACCGGGACACGGTCCGCGACGATCGGGGTGAGCACCCGTTGCGACTCCCCGGGCGACATCCCCCACCGCTACCAGGAGGCGCAGCGCGCCCTGGAAGTGCGCCGCCACTCCCGCGAGCGCTGCGGCACGACGTTCTTCGACGAGCTCGGCCTCTACCGCATCCTGGGACCTGGCAACGGTTACCGGGAACTGGAGATGTTCGTCCACGAGTGGCTCGGGCAGCTCATCGACTACGACTCCCAGCACCACGCGACCATGGTGGAGACCCTGTCCCGGTACTTCGACTGCGGCGGCAACTACGACGAGACCGCCGAATCCCTCGCGATCCACCGCAGCACGCTGCGCTACCGGCTCCAGCGCATCCGCGACATCAGCGGCAACGACCTCGGGAACGTCGAGGACCGGCTGAATCTCCAAGTGGCGACCCGAGTATGGAAGATCGTGCTGGGCGGGCCCGGCTCATAGCCCGATGGAACGATCAGGACCAGACGGACCAGGCCCGGACCAGTGCTCCCATGCCGGGCCTTCGACTCCCCGTTCATGCCGGTCAGAGCCGCGCGGGCAGGTGCACCAGCAGCAGACGAAGACCTGGAGACACGCCGCGGCAGCCGCCCGCACATCGCCCGCAACGGAAACCGAATCCCTCCCGCACAATCATCCGCGATCAACTTGCGGAAGAACAGGAATTCCCGTACGGAAGGGACTCGACCACCCCTCCTCGACATGACGATAAGCATTTATCGGCGCCACGGAATCAGGGGCGGGCGGCAGTCGAAAACACTTCTGCTGAAATCAGCAGGTGTTCGCGCACGCGATCGTGGCCTTGCTGGTGAGAGCAGGCCCTGTACGGGGAGAACGAGGAGATCCGGCCGTACCGGCGGCACCGGCCGGGAGCCAGCGTGTCACATGGCGCCGACGCCACCCCGGGGGCATCCTGAGGGCACTTGCGATCGCGGGAACAGCCGACGAGAAGGGTCCAGCGATGCCGCTGTCGTCGCAGGACGTAACGGTCGTGACACTCCTCGCGGACCCGGACACGCCGACGGAGATCGCCCAGCGCATGGCCCGGACGCTTCCTGATCGGCTCGCCGACAAGTCGGGCCAGGGGCGACAGTTCGACGTCGAGGTGGTCAGTGAACCCTTCACCTCAGGGACCGAGGACCCGCCCACCCTGATGAGCCGGATCATGGACCGTGGGAGTGCGGAGAACTGGGACATCGTCGTGGCCCTCACCGACCTTCCGCTGCACTCGCACGGGCGCAGGCTCGCTGTGTGTTCGAATCACCAACACGGCTTGGCACTGCTCTCTCTCCCTTCACTGGGGGGCCTACGGCTGCAGACGAGGGCCCGGCAAGCCGTTGAAGAAGCCGTGCTCGGCCTGGTAGGTCCGCAAACCACCGGAGCTGAAGGACCTCTGCGAAGTCAGCCGCGTCCGGGCCCCTCCGTCCGTCGTCCCGCGCCCATTCATCCGGGCGAATCCGGTGAGGAGGAGACCGATGATGTTCGGTACGTCGCCGGCGGGCCGCGCGGTTACCTGCGGGTGCTCGCCGGCATGGTCCGCGCCAACCGGCCGTGGCGGCTGGTGCCGGGCTTGTCGAAGGCCCTGGCGGCCGCGCTCGCCACGGGAACAGTCGCCACCGTGAACTCCACCGTCTGGAGCCTGGCCACGTCCATGGGCACGCCACGCCTCGTGATCGCCACGGTCGGGTCTGTCGCGATCATGATCGGCTGGCTGATCGTGGACGCAAACCTGTGGCATCGATCCCCAGAGAGCTCGCCGGCGGCGAGGCAGCGGGCGGCTCTCTACAACGCCTCGACCGTCGTGACCGTGGGGATCGGGGTGCTCGTCTGCTACATCGGTTTGCTGGTCATCAACTGGGTGTGGGCGCTGTTCATCCTCAACGACAAAGTGTTCGCCTCCATGACGCAAAACCCGCTCCACGCGACGGAGTACTGGACGTTGTCCTGGTTCGTCGCTTCGGTCGCCACCGTGGGCGGCGCCCTTGGATCGGGGTTGGAGAGCGACGAGGCGATCCGGGCAGCCGCCTACTCCAAGCGCGAACAGGAACGCCGCAGACTGCTGCACGACGACAACGGTGACAACTGAGAACGACTGTTTGATGTCGTTTCACGTGGTGGGCCCTGACGGCAGAGCGACGCGCCGCCTCAAGGCCGCACAAGCATTGACTGAGCCCCGCTCGGATCCCACGCGCCCGATTGATCGAGGTTCACCACCGGCACCAACAGGTCGAGCGTGTAGGCGACCGCATTGAAATGCGGTCCGCCCGTACCCAGCGGTGGAGGGCGGTGGCATGCGAAGTACACCGATCCGGCGGCCAGCAGGCCCGACAACCGCAGTCACACCGGCCAGGGCCGGGACCCGCACCGACGCGCCGAGACGCGCGAACCCGGCCGCGGAGGCCGGACCGATCCCCGACGCGGCACCGGTGACCCCGACCATGGCCGGCCGGTGCGGACCGGCCGTCACCCGTGCTGGGTGCGGCGGCGGAGCGACCTCGCGAAGCGTCCGATCATGACGGCGTTGGCCAGGCCGGCGGCGGTCGTCGCCGCGGTGAGGAGCAGGGGGCCGCACCATTCGAGCGGGCTGTCCCACACCAGGGCCGGCAGCGGCAGACCGAGGATGCCGAACGGCGCCGTGGCCAGGACCGGCCACATCCCCGCGAAGGAGGTGTCCCGGGTGACATAGGCGGCGTGCAGGAAGACGCCGATCGCGACCACCACCACGACCAGGTAGGCGCGGGAGAGCGGAGGGAGACCGGTGGACCCTCCGTGAGCGACGGTACGGCGGGGCGGGTTTGCCCCGGCCGCAACGCGCCGCCGCGGCGGCAGGATCACCGCCGAACGGGTCGGCGTCGCGGCCACGGCCTGCCTCGACGGTGCCGGCGACGTAGGCTCGGCGGCCGCGTGGTGGTCCAGCGCCTGCTCGACGGTGGAGCAGACCGGGAAGAGCCGGTCGGTCCGGGTGACGTGGGGGTGCGCAGCACGTGCGTGCTGGGGGCGGCCAGGACCAGCGGGGTGTCGGGGCGATGCGCCGGACACTGATCGGGGCGTTCAGGCGGTGGAGGCGACCAGCTCGACCGCGGACAGGTCGACGACGAGCAGGGCCGGGTGCCAGGCGAGCGCCTCGTTCAGGGCCTGCCGGACCGTGGCCTCGTTGTCCAATGTGGACGTCCCCGCCGGAGGAACAGACCACGCGATCACGAGTCAGGGTGATCTTCAGACCCGGAGCCGGCGCGCTGGACATCTCGTATCGATCAGGCGTGGCCATGGCCCTGCCTCCGGCCCACCAGTGGCCCCGCCGATTCGGGTGGGCCTGGGCCCTGGTTCCCCGCGGGTGCGGGCACACAGTGCGGCGACAGCCGACGGGCACCAGCGAGCGCCACGGTGACGCCCACCGAGACGGCCGACACTACGCCGCCACCCGGCCCCCGCCCCGCGCTGTCGCGGGGGCGGTTCGGCGCGAGGTGGCGGCGTGCACCGGGCTGTGCCGGCTGATCCGGCGGGAGACGGCGGCGGCTTCGTCGAGCGAGTGGACGTGGGCGGCGGCCTCGACATGCGGTGCACAGCGGCACCTGGGGACCCGGCAGGTTCGCCGGCCCGGCCCGGCCGGGGGTTCGGGCTGGTCGATTCGGGCGGTTCCCCCGCGTTGCCGGGCCTTCCGGCGGGCTAGGGCGCGACGTTCCCCGGCGTCTCTGCCTTCGGCTTCACGGCGCCGCTTCCCCAGGAGCCTGAGGTGATCAGAGTTTGTGCATGGAGGCGTATGGAGGGGTGATCCGCTCCTGCCGCGATCCGAAGTCGACGAGGGCAGCCGTGTCGCCGCCACCTTCAACGCCGATGACACGGCCCAGGCCGTGCGTGTCGTGGGTGACGCGGTCGCCGATGGCGAACCGCTTGGGCGGTGCCTCCACCCGCGCCTTGAAGGGACTGGTGGGCAGGTGGCGGGCTCCATATGCGGTCATTCCTTCGAGTATGACGAGAAGACGGCCTGTTCGGAAGCACTACGGCCCGCGAAATTTCGCGTTCAGAGGTGGATGCGGGAGGCCCGGGCGTGGCGCCCGCGCGGGGCGCCGGGGCGAAACGGCGGCAAAGCCGGAGGCGCCACACCCGCCAGGAGGCGACTTTCGCGAAAAAATCTCAGCTCCGGCAAGGCCACCACACCAGCAGCAACTCGCCACCTCCTAAGGGCTGTTGGCATGTCTTGCGGCCGGGGATCGGCGGATGCGGGTGAGACCTCCGCAAAACCGGCAGCGAAATATTCACCCGCGGCAGGCCTCCACCTGCTACAGTCGAATTAGTTGCAGTAGTGGTTCCCATGAACTTTGTGTGCGCCTGCTGGTGTATCGCAGGCGTATTTTTGTTTCCCGGTCTCTTCCGGGTGGGCGCTCCGCGGCGACCCGATGCCCACGTTGTGCGGGTTTCGAACAGCCTTTTTTAGGAGATTTTTTTATGGCTAATGGCACTGTGAAGTGGTTCAACGCGGAGAAGGGCTTCGG